>NZ_NEGM01000029.1:0-15994 GCF_002135275.1 Acinetobacter sp. ANC 4973 | reverse complement strand
CAGTGATCATGTTTTTAACATAATCGGCGTGACCTGGACAGTCTACGTGAGCGTAGTGACGAACTGGAGAATCGTATTCTACGTGTGAAGTATTAATGGTAATACCACGTGCTTTTTCTTCTGGTGCAGAGTCAATTGCTGCGTAGTCTTTAGCTTCACCGCCGTAGTTTTTTGCACAAATTGTTGCAATCGCAGCAGTTAAAGTTGTTTTACCATGGTCAACGTGACCAATTGTGCCCACGTTTACGTGTGGCTTATTACGTTCAAACTTAGCCTTAGCCATGAGATCTTCCTTTTTAAACTACTCATGGGGGTTAACCCATGAGCACTTGGTTTTTAACTATGAATTAGTTTGGGCTTATAGTAATCGAAAGATTACTCGTCGTCACCTTTTTTACCGCCAGATTGGAACTTAGAAATGATGCCTTCAGCCACGTTACGTGGAGTTTCAGCATATTTAGCAAATTCCATAGAGTAGGTCGCACGACCTTGAGACATAGAACGCATAGACGTTGCGTAACCAAACATCTCAGCCAATGGAACTTCAGCTTTAATTGCTTTAGTACCACCAGGTAAGTCTTCCATACCCTGAACCATACCACGACGACGGTTTAAGTCACCCATGATATCGCCCATGTAGTCTTCTGGAGTTTCTACTTCAACTTTCATGATTGGTTCAAGAAGGATAGGATCCGCTTTCATGAAACCATCACGGAAGGCATAAGAACCTGCCATTTTGAACGATAATTCGTCAGAATCGACATCATGGTAAGAACCATCAAATAATGTCGCTTTGATACCCACAACAGGGTAACCAGCCAATACACCATTTTTCATACGTTCTTGAATACCTTTGTCTACCGCACCAAAGAATTCTTTAGGTACAGTACCGCCAACAACTTCTTCAGCGAATACGTATTCTTTACCAGCTTCTTCGACATTCATAGGTTCTAAACGAACATATACATGACCGAATTTACCTTTACCACCTGTTTGACGTACGAATTTGCCTTCTTGCTCAACAGTCTTTTTGATTGTTTCGCGGTAAGCAACCATTGGTTTACCAATGTTCGCTTCAACACCAAATTCACGCTTCATACGGTCAACAAGGATGTCAAGGTGAAGCTCACCCATACCAGCAATAATCGTTTGACCAGATTCTTCGTCTGTGCGAACACGGAACGATGGATCTTCTTTAGCCAAACGACCTAAAGCGATAGACATTTTTTCTTGGTCAGCTTTTGTCTTAGGCTCTACAGCTAAAGAAATTACTGGCTCAGGGAATTCCATACGCTCTAAAGTAATGACGTTTTTCTCATCACATAGTGTATCACCAGTGGTAACGTCTTTAAGACCTACACATGCAGCGATATCACCAGCGCGGATTTCTTCAACGTCTTGACGATCGTTTGCGTGCATTTGCACGATACGGCCAATACGTTCACGTTTACCTTTAACTGGGTTATATACTGGGTCGCCTTGTTTAAGCACACCAGAATAAACACGTACGAAAGTTAAGTTACCTACGAACTTGTCATTCATGATTTTGAATGCAAGTGCAGAGAACGGAGCTTCGTCAGATGCTTCACGAATCGCTTTAGTTTCAGCTTTGTCGTCAAGAATACCTTCGATAGGCTTAACTTCTGTAGGTGATGGTAAGAATTCAATCACAGCATCCAACATACGTTGAACACCTTTGTTTTTGAACGCTGTACCACAAAGCATTGGCTGAATTTGGCAAGCCAAAGTTTGTGCACGAATACCCGCAATGATTTGTTCTTTCGACAAGTCACCATTGTTTAGGTATTCGTCCATCAATTCTTCATTAGCTTCAGCCGCAGCTTCAACCATGTTAGTGCGCCATTCTTCAGCAAGCTCTTGAAGATCTGCAGGAATATCACCATATTCAAACTGCATACCTTGAGATGCTTCATCCCAAATGATTGCTTTCATTTCAACTAGGTCAACAACACCTGCGAATGTATCTTCAGCACCAATTGGAATTACTACAGGTACAGGGTGTGCACCTAAACGTGTCTTCATTTGTTCAACAACACGGAAGAAGTTTGCACCAGTACGGTCCATCTTGTTCACGAATGCTAAACGAGGCACTTTATATTTATTTGCTTGACGCCATACAGTTTCTGACTGTGGTTGTACACCACCTACAGCACAGTAAACCATGCATGCACCGTCAAGAACACGCATAGAACGCTCAACTTCGATTGTGAAGTCAACGTGTCCTGGTGTGTCAATTACGTTTACACGGTGTTCTGGGAATTGTTTACCCATACCAGACCAGAAACAAGTAGTAGCAGCTGAAGTGATTGTAATACCACGTTCTTGCTCTTGTTCCATCCAGTCCATTGTTGCTGCACCATCATGTACTTCACCAATTTTGTGAGATACACCTGTGTAGAACAAAATACGTTCAGTAGTCGTGGTTTTACCAGCATCAATATGAGCTGAAATACCAATGTTACGGTAACGAGAAATTGGGGTTTGACGAGCCATGATTTCTTGCATTCCTAAATTTTGTTGTTTAAAACAGGACGCTTTAAGCCGCATAGCAACTTAAAGCGATTCGATGACAATTCAGTGAAACTGACTCACCACCCTCCTGACTAGGGGCTGTTTTATCCGCTTAGAAACGGTAGTGAGAGAATGCTTTGTTGGCTTCAGCCATACGATGCACATCTTCACGTTTTTTAATAGCTGAGCCTTTACCTTCAGCTGCATCAAGCAACTCACCAGCAAGACGTAAAGCCATAGTTTTTTCAGAACGCTTAGCAGCAGCATCTACTAACCAGCGCATAGCTAAGGCAGTACGACGGGATGGGCGTACTTCCATAGGCACTTGATAAGTAGCACCACCAACACGGCGTGCTTTTACTTCGACCATAGGACGAACTTTTTCAAGAGTAGTCTCGAAAAATTCAACTGGGTCTACTTTACTTTTTTCTTGAACGCGGTCTAAAGCACCGTAAACGATACTTTCAGCAATAGATTTTTTACCATCTTGCATTACGTGGTTCATGAATTTAGCGATTGTTTGGCTGCCGAACTTAGGATCCGGAAGGATTTCACGGGCAGCGACTACGCGACGTCTTGGCATTTTAATACACCTATAAATATGACACTTCAGGTTTATCCAGCATGAGTACAAAGTGTCATGTACTGTTCGCTGGCCTTACTACACGTCGCTTGAATTTCACAAAATTAAATGCAGAAATCAGACAAGCGAGACGATAAAGGATTGCGGTTCTACGTTCTTAAGAAAATGATCTTAAAAGATTATTTCTTAGGACGTTTAGTACCGTATTTAGAACGAGACTGGTTACGATCTTTAACACCAGCGCAGTCTAAAGAACCACGAACGGTATGGTAACGTACACCTGGTAAGTCTTTAACACGACCACCACGGATAAGAACAACACTGTGCTCTTGTAAGTTATGGCCTTCACCACCGATATAGCTTGATACTTCAAAACCTGAAGTTAAGCGAACACGGCAAACTTTACGCATTGCTGAGTTAGGTTTTTTAGGTGTAGTAGTGTAAACACGTGTACAAACACCACGACGTTGTGGACAAGCCTTCAACGCAGGAACTTTTGATTTTTCAATCAAAGTCGTACGACCCTTACGGATCAACTGATTTGTTGTTGCCATTTGGCAAATCTCCCGTTAATAAAAAGCCTCAAAAAAATACTACTTTTCGAGGGCACGCAATTGTAAGCGAAGATAGAAAAATGGTCAATATTCGAGGTGATGTCAAATATTGACCATTTCCTTGTATTTGGACCGTTTGAAAGCACTTACCAGACTTCATGCTGTGCTTTTATGATTTCTTTTTTGTAACTTTTTTCTTTACAGCGACAGGTTCATCATTTGCTTGAGGTTGAATGGAGGCAGACTGATCACCCTCCTCTGCTACACCATTATCGTCTACTGCATATTCATCCAACTCAAATTCTTCTACAGAGATTGCTGGTTTTTGAGGTTCTACATATTCGTGTTGCTCAAGCATTTGTTCCGCCAACTGCTCTAAACCCTGTTGAACTTTTTGACTTTTTTCAGTTTCATCTACTTTTAGAGAGTCTGTTTTCTTTTTAATGGTCACTTTAGAAATGGTCTGATGGTTATCAATCTTTATTTCCTGATCTAATTTAATATCACTTGCAACCACATCCACTTTAGCAAAATGATCTAATAATTTTGGCGTTGCTTGTGCCAATAATTCTAATGATTTTTCATAAGCGGCTATAGCCGACAACTCGACACCCTGATGCTGCTGTAAATAACTTCGTGCATGGGAAAATATTTGTTGTGCTTTCTGATTTACATCTTCAACCAATTTCCAGCTATATGCTGCACCAATGCTTGCACCAACAACGGGGGTCAATTTACCCAGCAGTGAAACTTTAGGAATATGATTCAACCAATCCCATTTCATTTCACCACTTTCATTGACCAACCATTTTTTTAGCGACTCAATATCATTACTTGAACCCAATATTTGTTGGAATTGAGAAATGTCATGTGTTTGCAACATATTTGATAAAGCTTTTAACGCCATCAATATACTTTGTTTCTCTGCAATCATGCCCAAATCAATTTGTTTAAAAACAAACTGAACAATATCTTGTTCGGTTTCTTTATTCAGTTCAAAACCATAAGCACGTCCAACTTGATAAATCATACGTAAAGACATCACTAAGGACAGCGGAACATCAATCGCTGAACCGATGACGCCTGTCGCACCAGTTACAGCACCTTGCAACGATGCAATCCATTTATTTTGTTCTGCCAATGCTTGGCTAATTCGCTTGGAACGATCAACATCTTGAGTCAGTTCTTCTAAATCTCGTGCGCCTGCTTGATCAAGCACCAGATCGACAGAGCTTAAATCCGAGGTAAATTGATTCAGATGATCAAAAAAATAGTCTGATAATTTATCTGAAAATTCTGGGGACACAAAATTGGCAACACGATTCACTTTATTATATTGACGACCCAATAATTGTTTAGAAACATTGGGCAAATACTCACGCAACATTTGTTGAGGATTCTCATATTTCGACGATTCAAATGGACTCATATGACCTGCACTTCCCTCAAACGCCTGAACACCTCGTGAAGGGTGCATCGCCTTCGTCACCCTGTCTGAAGCGACGTGGCTCAGCACACCCATTCCAGTTGTACTGATCTTTTTAGCCACTCCAAAGGCATTTGAGAAGAAACTATGTGAATGTTTATTATTACTATCTGTCATTCTTTATCCTCATTTTTGATTCTTACAATTATTGATAAATACTAGGCATAGTCTAAGTTTATCTCAATATTAATGTGTGTGTTTTAGTTAATTGCTTTGTGGTTGTTTCACAAATCCACAGACAGGGAAATAGGCATAATATTTGCCATAAGAATTCAAAATTCTTTCTGCTATCATGATTGCAATTCAAAAATATGAGCTGCGTGCCACCGGCTGCTGATTCCAGCGCCCGCAAGGCATGCCTCAATCTCACCATAAAGGGATCTGTAGATGAAACGTGTTGTAATCACTGGTATGGGCATTAACTCATGCATTGGTAATACATTGGAAGATGTCACTCACTCTTTGCAAAACGGGATTTCGGGAACACGTTTTAACCCCATTTATGCGGAAATGAATTTTAAAAGCCATATCAGCGCAGCTGCTGAACAGAACTTTGACGGCATTGACCGCCGCTTAAAGCGCTTTATGGGCGTATGTGCAATGTATGCCTATAACGCAGCATTGGCGGCTGTTCAACATGCTGGTCTGACCGCAGAACAGATTGGTGGCAACCCGCGCTACGGCATTGCTGGTGGTTCAGGTGGCGGCTCTACAGCTTCTGTGATGGAAATGAAAGAGCTACTGGACACCAAAGGCGCACGTAAAGTTGGCCCGTTCTTTGTGCCACGCAACATGTCTAACACCATTACAGCCAACGTCGGTGTTGCCTTCAAAATGCAAGGCATTGCACATACCATTACTAGCGCCTGTGCAACGTCTGCCGATGCCATTGGCTATGCCTATAACCTGATTCAATTAGGCAAACAGGATTTAATGCTGGCGGGTGGCGGTGAAGAAGATCACTGGTCACAAAGCTTACTTTTTGATGCTATGGGCGCGCTTTGCTCTAAATACAATGACACACCTGAAACAGCTTCTCGTCCTTACTCTGCTGACCGTGATGGTTTTGTGATTGCCGGTGGTGGTGGTTTCGTGGTGCTTGAATCACTTGAACATGCGCAAGCTCGCGGTGCAACTATTTTGGCTGAAGTTGTTGGCTATGCTGCCAATAGTGATGGTGCAGATATGGTTGCGCCAAGTGGTGAAGGTGCAACACGTTGTATCCTTATGGCCTTAGAAGAAGCCAAACAACATGGTGTAGATAGCATTGATTATGTAAATACTCATGGTACATCTACCCCAGCAGGCGATATTACTGAACTGCAAGCTATGGGCCGTGCTTTTGGTGAAGGTCATGTACCACCGCTTAGTTCGACTAAATCGATGACAGGTCATAGCTTAGGTGCTGCTGGTGTACAAGAAGCAATTTATTCGATCCTAATGATGCAAAATGACTTTATTGCACCAAACATCAATGTGACTGAACTTGATGAAGGTACAAAAGGTTATGACATCGTACTTGAAAAACGTGACGCAAAATTGAATACTGTGATGAGTAACAGTTTTGGCTTTGGCGGTGTAAACGCCTGCCTCGTTTTCAAGAAATGGGATGCATAATCCCTAATAGGATTTTCGATGGATGCACCTTCTGATGCTTTCTTGTGGGTAAAAGCATTACATATTATTGCTGTGGTCTGCTGGTTCGCTGCTTTGTTCTACTTACCACGTTTATATGTTTACCATGCCATGAGTGATGATGCCGTCAGTCATCAGCGTTTCGAAATCATGGAACGTAAGTTGTACCGCGGCATTATGTGGCCATCTATGATTGCCACGCTCATCACGGCGCACTTTTTGGTAGATTGGGGCGATGCAACGCGCCACTATCATGAAGCGCTATGGTTTTACCTCAAAGTTGGCTTGGTTGGTTTGTTGGTAATTTACCACTTTGTTTGTGGTTATTACCGCAAAAAACTGATTGGCAATGCACATTATAAATCGCATAAGTTCTGGCGTTTTTTTAATGAAATGCCAACCCTGATTTTAGTTGCAGTGATCATTTTGGTGGTGGTTAAGCCGCAGTTTTAATCCATCTCTTAAAAAAACCTCCAAATCGGGAGGTTTTTATTTTTTAAATTATATTTATTTTTGAATAAAAAACAAACTATAAGAATTGCTATATTTATATTAAAAAATGATTGTATTACTTATAAATGGATAACCATGAAAAAGAAAAAAAATTATATAGTAATATTTATTTTCATTATTACATTTGTAATATTTTTTGACTTATATGGAAAACTTAAGACCTTCTTACAATACAAATCAATATTTGATGCCTTATATTTTGGCGAATTAATGAAAGAAAAAAATCTAGTTTTAGAGAACTGTACTTATTTAGCTTTAGAACAAAAAAATAATAAAAATCTTATTCAGGCAGATACTTATAAAAAAACACTAAAAAATGCTCAATGTTTGAGCCAAGCTAAACTTATTTCAATTAAATTCGTTCATTCTGATTATTCAATTGTTACATTTTCATGTGAAGACAATAATCTAGTACTTGAATATTCATGGACTAACTTTCAAGAATCTTGCAGTATAATTGAGATGCAAAAAGAAAGTTATATGCCTCTAATTACAACTCAACATATCAACTCTCCTTAGCTCACATTTCATTACCCATAAAACTATCACTCAAACCGAATCACTTATTATCTGAAGTAATCAATCTAGTTCGAATTTTTAAATTCAATGGGGCTGAATAATATTTTTCAATTGCCCAACTCAAAATAAAAGTCCCGATAAAGAATACGGGCAACAATATTAATTTTTCGGTTGGCAAGGTTTGTTTTGGAAAATAGAATACTTTAATCAAGCCTAAAACAATTAAATGAAACAAATACATTTCATAACTGCGTTGCCCGATCCAGAGCATCACTTTAGACATTTTCGATTGAGCTACTGCTCGAGGGTTTTGTGCAAAACAGAAAATTAACACTGCTGATAACAATGCAAAAATGCTGATTCCCCATGTACTCACTTCTTTAATGGGCGCATATAAATAAAGACCAATCATCAATAAAGAAATAAAAAGAATGACAGACTGATTCATTTTTCTATTCAATTGAAACCTTTGTGCCATTAAAGCAGTTAAACAGCCTATTGCGATCCCATCAAAACTAGAGAAATAATGATAAAGGTATGCGCCACTTTCCTCAGCAAAATGTAATGCACGAAAATACGGTGCATAACAAATCACGGCCAATAAAAACAAAATAAAACCTTTACCACGCCCCAATAGCAAACAGAGCATTGGAAAAACCAAATAAAAAACTTCTTCTACCGATAGTGACCACAACACACCAAGCGCATAATTGACCCAGCCATATTGAATAATCAGAATATTCATCCAAAAACTAAAAGCTGAAAACACTGTTAAGCCATAGGACACTTCAATATCATTCGGCGCTTGATTTAAAAATGGCTTTAAACCAAAACTTCCGAGAATAGTCACCACTGCGACCAATAAAACCAAACATGGCACAATGCGCGCAATACGGCGAATGTAGAAGTCTTTAAGATTGATTTGAGCGAGTGAAGCACTGCGCTGTAATGTGTGTTGGGTAATTAAAAAACCTGAAATAACAAAGAACATCGTCACGCCATAATTACCATTGCGGGCAATTAAAGTACTCAAGCTTTCTCCAAAGATATCTACGCCTAAAAATGTATCATGCAGTTTATAAGGGATATTAAAATGGTGGAATAAAACTAAAAGTATGGAGATTCCACGTAATACATCAATTTTATAATTTCGCATCCAAACTGTTCTTATTTTCAAAGTGTTCTATTAAATAATAATGATCATATAATTGCATTTAATTTTTGATAAAAATTAAGAAGCATTATTTTTACATTCTGAACATTGCTCAATAAAAAAGGGCTGATATATAAATATCAGCCCTTTTAAAATTCAAATCAAATCATGACTAAAGCTTTTTGTTCAGCTTTTTCATGCGTGGATTATACAGAATGTGATACGTTACCGCCAAAATAACCAACCATAATGGGCTAATAATTAATGCTTTTAACGTATCTGGCTCTAGGCTTAAGATCACTAGCGTAAACAATAGGAATGCCAAAACAATGTAAGACATCCATATACCACCCGGCATTTTAAAGGTTGATTTCGTATGTAGCTCTGGATTCAACTTTCTATAGCGTAAATAACACACCATAATCAAGCTCCAAATACTAATAAACAAAATCACACACAGAGAGCTGGCCAAGGTAAACGCTTCTATGGTGTTCGGAACAAAATACTGTAATGCCGCGCCACTCATAATAAAGGCGCAAGAAAACAACAAGCCTTTCGCAGGAACTGCACGCGCAGAAAGTTCAGCCAACTTAGTTGGTGCTTGTCCTTCTTTGGCTAAACCAAACAACATACGACTGGTTGAAAATACACCACTATTCATTGAAGACAGTACTGAAGACAACACCACCAAGTTCATAATAATGGCTGAAACTGGAATACCTGCATGCAAGAACAAGGATACAAATGGGCTTTGATCTGCTGGAATTTCTGTCCATGGTGTCACAGACATCACAATAAATAATGCGAGAACATAAAATAAGATAATTCGTGTTGGAATAGCATTGACCGCTTTCGGTAGATTCTTTTCAGGATCTTTGGTTTCAGCAGCCATCGTACCAATCAATTCGACACCGACAAAGGCAAACAGTGCAATTTGGAAACCAGCCAAGAAGCCTTCGCCACCTTTAGGGAACATGCCGCCATGAGACCAAACATTACTAAAACTTGCGATTGAGCCACCCGGTGCTTGATAGTGAGTGAACACCATAAAACCACCAATAAAAATCAAACCAATAATGGCTAAAATTTTAATCAGCGCAAACCAAAATTCAATTTCACCAAATAATTTAACGGTAAGTAGATTAATCCCCAAAACAAAGAGCACACAGCCTGCACTAATCAGTGCCTGTCCCATTGGGGTGAAGGTCATGTCTGGCGGTAACCAAAAGCCTAAATAGTTAATAATGGCGGCTAAATCTGCGATACCCACCAAAATCCAGCCTAACCAATATGACCATCCAATATAATAACCTGCCCCCGGCCCGATTAAATCATGAGCCATATCAATAAATGATTTATAGTGTAAGTTCGATAATAAGATTTCACCTAATGCACGCATCAGGAAAAAGAACATACCGCCAATAATCATATAAATGATGAGAATTGAAGGTCCTGCTAGAGAAATGGTTTTTCCGGACCCCATAAAGAGTCCGGTTCCAATCGCACCACCAATGGCGATTAATTGTAAATGGCGGTTCGATAATTTTCGCTGAAGCTCATGGGGCGACGATTGTGCGTCTTCATGCTGGCTTGAAGTGGTCATAAAATATCCTTTTTGACATATCCCTTAACGGGTAAATCATGCTTTTGGCACTTGAGCGTTCTACTCAATAATTTGATTTACCCGTCCAAGAATGAAACGAAATGGATTACATTTCATCTTCATTCTAAGTATTTCATTTGTTTCTCAACAACACCACATTACTTTTGTGCTGCTGTTACTGCGATTTCAATGAGCCAATTTGGGTTAACCAAATCGGCTTGAATTGTTGCGCGCGAAGGTGCCACACAACCCTGAAGCCAGTCAATCCAAATTGCATTCACTGTTGAAAAATCGGGTAAGTTTTTTAAATAAATTTGAACAGACAATAATCGGGTCTTATCGGTATTGGCCAATGCCAGTAATTCATCAATGGTCGCTAAAATTTCACGCGTTTGCCCAGCGACATCTGCATCGGTATTTTTAGGCACTTGACCTGACAAATACACCACCTGATTAAACACGGTTACAGCGCTCATTACTTCGTTACTGTTGATCTTTTGGATATCATGGTTTGACATGCTTATGTCCTTATTCTTGGTTGATAAAATTGACACGTGCGGTGACTGCACACATCAGTTCATAGCCGATTGTTCCTGAACTTGCAGCGACTTCATCGATGGGAAGAATCGTGCCATTGGACGATTTCCCCCAAAGTACAACCTCGCTGCCCACGTCCACATCTTCAATATTTGAAATATCTACTGCGAGCATATCCATACTGATACGCCCAATGATTTTGGTCCGAATTGAATTCACCAATACAGGCGTTCCTGTCGGTGAAATACGTTGATAGCCATCAGCATAACCACACGCGACAATGCCGATTTTCATCGCTTGCTCGGCAATAAAAGTCGAGCCGTAGCCCACACTGTCATGGCTTTGGATGTCTTGAATGGCAATAATTTCACTGCGCAAGCTCATGCTCGGCTGCAAATTCCAATCTTGAATCGTGTGCGTTGGATAATCGGGAGAACTCCCATAAAGCATGATTCCACTGCGCACAGTGTCTGAATGTAGCGCTGAATGTCTAAGAATCGCAGCACTATTACACACCGTTCTTTCACCGGGTAAATCGCGAATCGTTTCTTCAAAAATGGTGTATTGATAGTCAATACCAGATTCGCCAAATCGATCACTGTCTGCATCGGAAAAATGCATCATATGGGTGATGCTTTGAATTTGATCCAGCTGATTTAATCTGTGCCAAGCATGTCGATAATGCTCAGGATGGAAGCCTAAACGGTTCATGCCACTATTCATTTTTAAATAAACATCAAAGTGAGCAACTGAAGAAAATTGCTCAATCCAACGAAGTTGATGTTCACTATGAATGGTAAAACTCAAATTTAACTCAAGGCAATCCTGTAAATCTTGCGCGGAAAAAATGCCTTCTAATAATAAAATTGCACCTGTCCAACCCAATTCACGCAACCGTCGAGCTTCTGCAATATCGAGCAAGGCAAAACCATCTGCCGTTTTAAATGACGAATAGACATGTTCGATACCGTGACCATATGCATTGGCTTTAACCACAGCAAAGACTTTGCTATTTGGCATCTGCTGTTTGGCAATGGTTAAATTATGCTGCAATGCTTCGTGATGAATGATTGCAGTAATTGGACGTGGCATTTTATTCTTCCTTGAATAATCAATTTCAGATGATTTTAAGCAGCATGTGGATAGCGCAGAATAGACAAGCCATCCGTACTAATATCTGGCTTATGATTCATGACCAAATCACTGATTAATTTGCCTGAACCACATGCCATGGTCCAACCTAAAGTGCCATGACCAGTATTAAGGAACAGATTTTTATAACCTGTTGCACCAATAATTGGTGTGCTATCTGGAGTCATTGGACGTAAACCTGTCCAGAAAGAAGCCTGTGCTAAATCACCACCCGGGAATAAATCTTGGGTGACCATTTCCAAAGTTGCACGGCGGTCGGTATTCAAGCCATGATTAAATCCACTCAATTCCGCCATACCACCAACACGAATACGTTGATCAAAACGCGTAATGGCAATTTTGTAGGTTTCATCCAGCACAGTTGATTGCGGTGCAAAAGCAGGATCGATAATTGGGATTGTAAGTGAATATCCTTTCACAGGATAAACAGGTAAATTCAAATTAAGTGGTTTAAGGAAGTCACGTGAGTAGCTCCCAAATGCCAAGACGTAACGATCCGCAGTTAAGACTTTACCATCGACCACAACACCTTTAATCTCATCACCTTCAACCACAAGTCTTTCAACATTTTGGTTAAATTTGAAATCGACACCTAAACCTTTGGCTAAATCGGCTAAGGCATTGGTGAACATATAACAGTCACCTGTTTCATCATTCGGCAAATGCAAACCACCGACCAATTTATCTTTGGCATGTTCTAAAGCAGGTTCTACTTTTGCAAGTTCATCTTTAAGTAACAGTTCATAATCTACGCCACATTCTTTAAGCACTTGAATATCACGCTGTACTGCATCAAGTTGAGCTTCATTACGGAAGACTTGTAATGTTCCTTTCGAGCGATGTTCGTAACTGATTCCAGTCTCTTTTCTAAGCTCTCGTAAACAATCACGGCTATATTCTGCAACACGGGTCATGCGCTCTTTATTGATGGCATAGCTATTTGGATTGCAGTTTTTAAGCATTTGCGCCATCCAATTCAACTGCCACATACTGCCATCAATATTAATGGCAAGTGGCGCATGATGTTGGAACATCCATTTTACAGCTTTAAAAGGAATCCCTGGTGCAGCCCAAGGTGTAGAATATCCAGGTGAGATTTGTCCTGCATTACCAAAACTGGTTTCTTCTGCTGGACCCGACTGGCGGTCTAAAACAGTTACGGTTGCTCCCTGCTGCGCTAGGTAATACGCACTTGCAACACCAATAACACCGCTACCTAAGACAATTACACGCATCGCTCTTCCTTTACGTATATTTAGTTTATTTAACTAGTATATTTTGCAATAAATAGTTTTTTTCACTGTTTTAATCACTATAATGTAGTTAAATTAATAAATTCAGTATGAAATAACCCTAAAAAAAGGAAAAAACTCATGCGTAAATTAGATCGAATTGATCATCAAATTTTAGAGATCTTGCAACGTAATGGGCGGATTGCAATTAGTGAGTTGGCATCACGGGTTAATTTATCGACCACACCCTGCTCTGAACGCGTGAAGCGTTTAGAACGGGATGGTATTATTATGGGCTACTATGCTCGACTTAACCCTGAGTTGGTAAATCGCAGTTTATTGGTTTTTTTAGAAATTAAATTATCGGCTAAATCGGGCGATGTGTTTGATCAGGTTGCCCGTGACCTGATTGAAATCCCTGAAGTCTTAGAATGCCATCTCATTTCAGGTGAATTCGATTATTTGGTCAAAGCTCGCCTAAAAGAAATGAGTGCCTATCGTCGCTTACTAGGTGATTTACTGAAGAAATTACCCTCTTCCGCATCATCACATAGTTATATCGTGATGGAAGAAGTGAAAGAAACGCTATACCTCGATTTGAGATAACATTTAAGACGAATAAGATGAACTAAAAATCGTCTTAAATGTAAATCCCAACAAGACTTTGCTGTAAAAAAGCGATTTACGCGTCAGAAATCACGCAATCGCTTGATCAGAATTAATGCCCGACATGATTCAAAATTTCTGAAAATTGTTGAATTCGTGCTTTGGGTTGTGCCGCATCCAACTCTGCTTTTGAACCATAACCATATTCCACCGCAATGGTTTCTATTCCATAACGACGCGCACCAAAAATATCATGCTCACGATCACCAACCATTAAACATTCAGCCGAATCTAACTGTTCTTTTTTAAGAATATATTCAATCAAATCACCTTTATTGGTACGCTCCCCGTTTAATTCGCTGCCATAGGGATATTCAAAATATTGCAATAAATCAAAATGCTCTAAAATTTGTTTGGCATACACTTCAGGTTTTGCCGTTGCTAAAAATAGACGGTAGCCTTGTTCTTGCAATGCTTTTAAGGTTTCAGCCACTTGAGGAAAAACGTGGTTTTCATATAAACCCGTAACCGCAAATCGTTCACGATATCCCATTAAAGCTTGTTCAGCCAAAACATCATGTACATCGACATTTAAAATTTTTGCCAGAGAAGCTTTTAATGGCGGGCCAATAATCCAATCAATATTGACATCATCGGCAATGGGATGACCAATTTTATTTAAACCATAACGTGCACTGGTGGTAATCCCCACTTTGGGATCCGTAAGTGTTCCATCTAAATCAATCAAAATATTTTTAATCACAGACTGACCCTTTTCACTTAAATTTTTACTAAATAAATACTATCGAGACTTGGCTCAAATTTACCTATACTAAGGCAAATTTTGTCAAGAAGGATATCATGGTGCGCCCTACTGTACTTTGCTTTTCTGGTTTAGATCCATCAGGCGGAGCTGGCTTGCAAGCAGATATTGAAGCGATTGGTCAAAGTGGTGCACATGCAGCCATTGCGTGTACCGCCCTGACAATTCAAAACTCGCAACAAGTGTTTGGCTTTACAGCGACCTCTAAAGAACTTTTACTTGCTCAAGCCCATGCTGTGGTCGGTGATTTGCCCATTAAGTGTGTTAAGTCTGGCATGCTCGGCACCACGGATAATATTGCGGCTTTGGCTGAATTTCTACGCGAGCATCCAGACTATTTATATGTGCTCGATCCTGTACTCGTTGCCAATAGTGGCGGTTCATTAGGGAATCAGGAAACATTGGTTAAAGCTTTTGTAGAGCTCGTTCCTTTGGCGACAGTGATTACTCCGAATACTGTTGAACTGCGTGCTTTAACTGGTGAACAAGACTTAGAAAAAGCCACAGCGAAACTCTTTGAAATGGGTGCTCAAGCCGTTTTAATCAAAGGTGGACATGAAGACACCCCTGACTATATTCGCAATGCTTTATACATCAATACTCAATTGGTTTCTGAAACTCGATGCCCGCGTCTTAAAGGGGAATATCACGGTTCAGGTTGCTCATTGGCGAGCTTTATTGCAGGTCGTTTAGCGCAAGGTGATGAATTAAAAGTTGCTGTTAATCATGCTGAAGCATGGCTCTTTGGCGTACTGAAAAATGCTGAAATGCCTGTGCCAAATGGGCAGAGAATTCCTAAGCGCTTTTAATCCTCAAGCGATTAAAACCTGTTCATCCATTCGTTTATCGCTTGGAGATCAGGTTTTATCCTATTTTAAAAAGCGGCAACAGGTGTTTCATTGATCCATAAAAAAAAGGGTAGTGTTTAAATTTAACGTGTTATCCACCTATTTTTCATATCCTGATTATATTTCAACAAAAATAGATGTAAGACAGCCTCGTGATTCTCTTTCTTCTTTGAAAAGCTCAAAGTTTTTCGTGTAAAACGTCCTAAGCGATTTCTCAG
>NZ_NEGM01000028.1:0-23353 GCF_002135275.1 Acinetobacter sp. ANC 4973 | reverse complement strand
ATCGAAAACCCAAGAGTCGGATTGGCGTGGGAAAGAACAAATGATTTTACGCACAGCACCAGTTTTTAACAGTTTGGCCAAGCCATAATCGCCATTGCCTGCGTTGTTATTAACGATGACTAAGTCTTGAGTACCCAGCTCAATTAAACCATCAATCAGTTCAGCAGGCTGACCTGCTGTACCAAAACCACCAATCATGATGGTTGAGCCATCTTTAATTTGGGATAAGGCTTCGGTTAATGAGTGAGCACTTTTATCAATCATTAGACAACTCCGTCTGTACGCTGCATAAATAAGGATGAAAACTAATGCTCAGGATGAATAGATAAGCGCAAAATTGAATCACTCAATCCCGAGTGTTTTCATTAGAATTCCTTTTGTTTATTTTTCATTTTTTTTAATTGGACATCTACTATAAAACAGTAATTTTGTGCGATATATGGTATTTAGGTTCGATGATCGAACAATTATTCTAATTTTTGAATATACTAGATGGATATTCAATTACTCTCAATTTTGTTTGATCAGCTAAATAAAGGTTAACTTATGCATGAGGCTAAATTAGAAGATAAGAAAATTTTGCAAAACCCAGATAACCAAAAAAATATTCGACATGAAGATTTTATCGCGGGCATTAGCAAAGGTATGGCCATTTTAGATTGTTTTGGATCTGAACGTCATCGCTTAAATATCAGTATTGCCGCTGAAAAAACAGGAATGACGCGTGCAGCAGCGCGTAGGCATTTACTCACGCTTGAGTATTTGGGATATTTAGAATTTGATGGGCATTATTATTATTTGGCACCTAAAATATTAAAATTTTCAGGTGCTTACCTAAGTGGTTCACAACTGCCAAAAATTTGCCAACCTTTATTAAACTTACTCACCACTCAAACATCGCTTATTTATTCAGTGATGGTTTTAGATGGTTATGAAGCAATTACCATCGCTCGAAGTGCGGCCCACCAACAAACAGATCGGGTCAATCCTTATGGACTCCATTTAGGAAATCGTTTGCCGGCACATGCCACATCAGCAGGTAAAATTTTATTGGCATATCTAGAGTTAGATGAGCAAAAAAAATGGTTAGAAAAGTATCCATTGAAGCGATTAACCAAATTTAGTTGCACAGACAATGATACCTTTCTAAAAATTTTAGAGGAAATTAAAGAGCAAGATTGGTGTTATTCAAGCGAAGAACATGAGCTGGGTGTACATGCACTTGCCGTGCCCATATATGGACCGAAAGGCAATGTTGTTGCAGCATTAAATATTGTTTCGCCTACGACAAAAACGACGAAAGAATATCTAGTTCAGCAGATTATGCCTTTGCTTCTTGAAACAGCACGTGAATTACGTAATGTCATTTAGATATTTATTTAACACTTGTACTGTGTGAAATCAGGTAATACGGAGTGCCATAAGTAATATCAAATGCACTATATCTACTGCAAATGTTCTACAAAAACTGATTCGTGTAGTATGTATAAATGCTGTAGAGCTTATACTTAATGTTGATTGTAAAACCTTAGTGGGTTAGGCCATGGCTAGAAAAACTGCGCTAATGTCTCCCCCCTTGGAAGACACGCATTATCTAATCATCATGCCTCATTTGATCCCAAGAAAAATATGCCAAGTCGTAAAGCTCAGAAAGTAATAGTTGAACAACTTTTTTAAGTCCTGTTCTTAACGCTTACATTTAAAAACAGGACATTTAAGATCTTGAATAACAAGACTTATTGGACTTCAAATTCAATTCTACGGTTTTTCTTACGACCATCAACGGTTGTGTTATCAGCAACTGGTTGAGTTGAACCTAATCCTTCCACCGTTAAATAATCTGTTGGCACATTTTTTTCTGTTAAATACCTTTTTACTGCGGCTGCACGTTCCTGACTAAGTATTAAATTTTTAGCTGGACTACCTGAACTATCCGTATGACCAATAATTTTAACCTTCTTTCCAGCGACTTTATTTAATGCAACTGCCATTTCATCCAAAATTTTGGTTCCTGATGCGACTAATATTGCACTTCCAGATTCAAACTCGATAATTCTATTTTTTAAAGCATCATCAATAATTTTCTGCTCTGCTTGATTCACAGATAACTGTATATTTAAGCGATACGGTATTTGAATCATATTTTGAAAATTTACTGTGGTTGGCTGAATATCATTTTGATTTAACATTTTTCCCGTTAATTCAACCTCTGTACCCCGCACAGATAATTTCCCTTGTTTAACTTTCTTTAAATCTGCTGTAATGATTTTAGTTACTGAATCACTCCAGCCATTGGGTGCAGAAATGGGTTTTACTTTAATTTTATCAATGACTTGATCTGTGCCATAAACACTATACATTTTGGCTAAAATTGCTTGTTTACTGCTTTCATTTGGTACAACACCTTCAACCACAATGGGTTCAGCCAGTACCAGAGAGCTTAAGGATACAAGAGTCAATAAAATCAGGATTTTAATTTTTTTTCTAATTATTTGTAATTTAATCATTTTTAATCAGCTATAAATGTTTGTCTAAAAAGTTTAATACCTTGATTTAAGCTTAGATGGCGCTCACACAAGGACTGTTCTAAGGCTGCGAGTCCTGCATTTTGTTCTAAATAAGGATCAATCCAGTCTGCTTTTGCTAATGAAACCCAATGTTCTGAATCCATTTTTTGAGTAAATATTTCACTTAATGCAATAATATCAGCACCTTGAAATCCAAATAAAAGAACAGGTGAATGGCTATGTAAAATTCCAATGAGTAATTCTACATTTTGCTTAGCAATAAAATAGCTAATTAAATTGACCCAAAACGCGGCTATTTCATAGCAATAACTTGGATTATTAATCGGTAAAATAAGAACTTTTTTTAATCGACTGGTGCCTTGTTGAATAACAGGTTGTAGCAACAAACCTAATCCAATTATAGTTTGAGAAAGTTCATAAGCCGTTATTTTCATCAATTGAGAAAATGAATGAATCGTATGATATTCATAAAACTTAGTGCTTTCTATATGAGTAAATATTTGAATTTCGTTACTTAATTTACTCAATTTATCTAGCAAAATATCAGGATCATGTATTGAATGTATCACCTGATTTTTTTGCAATAAATTGATTAATGTCTGTTTGTAGCTATAGGGGGCATACAAAATATGTTCATATGGCGTATCTACCTCTAATAAATGACTCAGGAGCATCGGAAATGGACGTCCTGAGCTATCTTCGCTACTAATTAAGTTTGCCACCAGAAACTTAGTTTCTTGAGGGTTGGCAATGAAAAAATCTAATGCAGGCAGTTTTGGATAAATACGACTGAAATCTGGTGATTGCATTGCATATTCAAGTGCTTCAGTCATCCATTGATCCATTAATTGAATTAAAGTCGACTGCCCCCGTGTCTTTAAAAAATCTCCATGTGCAGGACATTTCCCATAATAAAGTGGAAAAGTTTTTATTTTATACATAATAACTCTCCCGCTTCTTTGTTGTCCTATTCCGTATTTTTTTATAGATCATGGGCGAGTTCCATTAAGATCAGCGAATACAGAGGTCGCATTTTTTTTAAGCGCTGTAGTAGGTAAAGGTGCTGCTTGTGCTGCTACGACACGAACCGAATTATTATTTACCACTTGATCGACCAACCGCATTCCAATATAGCCACGACTAGAGCCAATATGATCCGAAGCGCCACTGATTAAACGGAAATTTACTTTTACAGCCAAGTTAGGGTTTTGTTGATTTTTCCAAATCATTTCAAAATAGCCACTGTGTTGAGTGCGCTGTGCATTATCAATTAAACGGTTAATTCCATACTCACCCGGTTCATCAAAAATCGTGTGTGTCTGCCCTTCTAAATCGATGACTGTAATACGTGCACCCGGAATAGATTCTTGATTTGGCCACACAAAATTTACCCATTGTTGGACTCCATTTTCATAGACCATACGTTGACCATCAATATCAATGGTATAAGAAAGTAATTGAGCATTTTCTAATGGATAAAACTGGAAATTTGACTGATTGACTGCTGTTGGAGTCGCTGTTTGATTGAGCTCTCCGGTTGCCATTCCATTACTGGGCGCAACATAATTTTTGAAATTTATAACAAATTGAGGATTCAAGCTAATCCCTAAATCCTTCCATGTTTTAGACGTTAAGATATATCCGCGACGGATCACCAATGGATCAAGATAATCTCTGGCAAAACGTGCAATACTGCCATTTTCACCAAAAATTTGTCCAATTTCATTGCTCGTTGCTTGTAATGTCGCAGAAGAATTAAATGGATATTTCTGACTTAAATTATGTGTAAATGGCTGATTTGCCTGTATTGTCCATAATTTATTGATTTCATCCTGCGTTGGAATTAACAAACTATTGAATGATTGGGTGAGTGGACTCATCAATAATTTTTGTAATAACTGTTGATCAATTTCATTCAATCCAACAGACATTTTTTCATCAACTAATTTTTGTGTGCCATTAAAAACAGAATTTTGCTCATTAATGGTTTGCTTAACCAAAGTCATGGCTGTAGGACCAATATCCCCTACACTTTTTAAATCATTAAACTTGCTACGGACCTGTGCAATGGATTGCATGTATTCATCAAGCAATGACTTATTCTGTTGGTCATCTCGCTTACGAACCATTTGGTAGAACATTTGGAATTCTGTTGAAATCACCCCTTGGGTTTGATTCGATGCTTGTTGCGTAATTTTGGCTTTATCATGATTTAATACTTTACGTTTAAACCATGCCACAAAGCCTGTTTGCGAAGCAGCCAATTCTGCTTGAACGATAGGATTATCCCAGCTGGTTTCCTTAGCAATACGATTCATCAAAGAACGAATAGGTGAATTTTCAGGTTCCCCTAAAACGTCAATATTGTTCGCTTGTTGTTTGAAATCATTGGTTTTTGCATAATGAATGCCATTTAAAAATTTACGCCATTCCGCTATATATTCCTGCTTATACAATTGGGTTAATTGCTTACGAATTTGGTTTGGGCTACCACTAAAAGTCAGGTCATCCGATTGTGTGCTGTTTAAAACCCAATCTTTGCTATCTGTTGGACGATTTGCCGCCTCATCAATGGCTTTTTCTATATGTTCAGACCATGCTTGATGGGTAAATATACCGGGCAAAGCATAACTACCGAGTACGGTGTTTTTGTTATTTTGACCGACCAGTTGTTTTATAGTGAGTGCAGGAAATCGAACGGCTGCACGCATTTTAATTTCATTATAGACGCGGTCACGTGCGGGTATCCCTTGAATAATAGATAATAGAACTTGACGAGTTTGATCGACAAGCAATGTATCCGACTCAAGTAATGGAAACTGACGATCATTGGCTAAAGTCATCGCATAGGATAGAATTTGCTCTGCTTTTTGCAGCATTTCACCACGTGGCATTTGTCCACGATTAGAATCTAACCAAGAACGCCAAAAACGTGTCACTTGATCACTTAAATGACTTGAATCCATATATTGCGGATTACTCATCATCAAATAAGCTTTTAAAGCATTATAAGCATCTTGTGGGCTGGTTTCTGATGGTTCTAAATATTGTTGATTTTTAGAAACTTTTTTAATTTCTACATTGACATGATTGGCTTTTAACGTCGCTTCATTATTTTTGATATGTTGTAAATATAGGGCAATATTTTTTTGGGCTGGTTGTAAAATAATTTGTTTCACCCCTTTTAAGTATTCCACTTTTAATTTTTCGCGTAGTTCATTACCTTGATATAAACCAAAGCCAAATTTAATTGGGCGATTTTCAGAAAATTGATCCAGTTGCTGCATTCGGTCTTGTAAAATCAACAAGGCATTTATTTGTGTTGATAATTCTTGTCCTGATTGTTTTTCTAATTGTACGACTTTGTCTAAATCTGCTTGAACATCAGCAATTAGCTGTTGATTATTACGATATGACCATACCCATATACTTAAAATAATGGATACACCTAACAATGCAGTCATAAATGCAAGGTAACGTTGTTTTTTGCGGCTAGGGTTAATATGTTGTTTGACTAAATTTTTATCTTTTAGAATCACCTCTGAAAATAAACCTTTAAGAAAATAACCATGATTTTGTGAAATAGCATTGGTTGGAATACCATTTTCATTATTCATACTTTTCGATAAATGAAAGTCTTGTGCAATTTGCTCAGTCATTGGGCTTTCAATGACACCTTCTTGTAATGCACTGATAAAATAAAAACCACGAAATACAGGCTTAAACTGATATGGATTTTCTTCAAATAAAGTGCCAATAAATGTTTTAAGTGCGGGTTTTAAGCTCTTAAACTCTAAAGGGAATGTCATTACACTGGGTGAAATGTTTTGAGCATAACGTCGACTCAGGTGAGTACTACTCACCCCTTTTAAACCGTCATATAAAGCAGAATAATGCTGTTCAAACAGCTCTACCGCATTATTTTCAGCGTTCGGATCATAAGTTAATGTTGTTCCCCAAACTTGATCAAATTCATTCGCTTCGTAACATTCAAAAAACTCAGTAAATCCTGCAATTAAATCCATTTTGGAAAAGACCAAATAAACAGGTACAAAAATTTCTAAATGTTCGGTTAAGTCTTGAATACGTGCTCTTAAATTTTTAGCCAATTTAAGTGATTTTTCAGGACTTTGGCTAATCAGTTCTGCAATACTAACGATCACAATTAAGCCATTCACGGGTACTTTAGGACGCCCTTTCTTTAATAAACCCAAGAACCCTAACCATTCTGAGCGATCTTCAGCATAAACTGAATAACGCCCCGCTGTATCTAGTAAAACTCCTTCAGTTGAGAAAAACCAATCACAATTTCGCGTGCCACTTAATCCAGATGACACCATTTTTTGATGTGATTCTTCAAATGGAAATTTCAGCCCTGAATGATAAATAGCGGAACTTTTACCTGCAGCAGGATTACCAATCACCATATACCAAGGTAATTCATATAAGGCGGCATTACCCTTTTTATCGCCCAGTTTCGACTTACGAATCAATTGGATGGATTGTCTAATTTGTTGGTTTATCTGTTGTAATTCATCTTTGTCTTTTTGCTGAACATATTCTACCTGTATATTATTTTCAATGGCTTCCGCAAGTACTTCACCTTGTTTGGCATGATGATATTTTTGCATTAACCAATAAATAGCATAGCCAATTAAAGCCAAAATGTAGGCTGTGACCAAAGCCCAAAAAACATTTCGGGGAATAATGTTATATGAGGAAATCAATGCGACTAAAAAAGACAGTGCAATAATGGCTTTAGGATGAGTTACATACTGCCAGACATAACCTAAAATGGTATAAAACATGTGATTCTCGTTATTTTATTAATTTTTATGAATATTTTAAATAAGTTATTTTTAATTTGATTTTATTCAATATCAGTTTGAAAAAAAGCATGCGTTGAAGCTTGATCGGCACTATATATCATTGCGGTAAACTCCTCTGGTGGTAAATGCATGCCTAACATAAAGCTAAAAATTTTTGCTAATGACTGTGTATGTCCAAAACTTTGTTTGGGATATAAAAAATGATGTGTATCCACCGATGTCCGCGCAAAGGTTTGGGTAGTTTTTTTTATGGCTTTAAGATCTGTTGCATCATCTAATATCAAGATAAAAGGATCAGACTGCTCTGTTTGCGTTACAGGATTGGTTATCATCTGATGGAAAAAACTTGATAAATCATCAGCATTTAATGCAACTTTCAGCATTCTAATGACTTCTATATGATTTATTTGTGTATCTTGAGCCGAGACACACCAACTTGAGGCAAATTCTGCCGCTAAATAATGTTCGGTTCCCCACATTTGTTCATCAAGCCATGCTTGATCAATTTCAGAATCGACATTCATCACCAACGATATTTCATCAGGTTGGGTTGCTATCTGGCCCAATAAATTCAACCAGTTTTGATATGAGCTTTGTTGAGCAATAAAATGATATTTAATCTGAATCTGCTGCGAAATAATGCCCAATGATTGCATAAATTGAAACAACATCTCACGGCTAGCTGATTCATCCCATATATCTAATAAGTTGTCTGCTAATAAGACATGAATATTCAAGTAATTTAAACGTGAAACTGGTTCAACCAACGGT
Source organism: Acinetobacter sp. ANC 4973 (assembly GCF_002135275.1). NCBI lineage: Bacteria > Pseudomonadati > Pseudomonadota > Gammaproteobacteria > Moraxellales > Moraxellaceae > Acinetobacter > Acinetobacter sp. ANC 4973. The sequence continues at coordinate 15,225 of NZ_NEGM01000028.1, read as the reverse complement.
TCAAAATCTTCATATTGATCAATTTTTTCATCATTTAAAGTATCCCAAGCAGGATGTATACGATACTGGTAGGCAAATTCCGCATCATAAAAAAGAGCAGATCTTTTTAAATGCTCAGCCACCTGCCATAGAACTTCAGTTTGTTGCTCTAATTGCTGTTGAATTAGAGCTTTAATTCGCAATATACGTGCACTGTCTAAATCAATATCGTCATCATATTGCGATTGTTGCAAATCATTATCAAGTGCTGTAATTCTGTAGGATAAAACAGGTAAACCATAAGCATTGGTCAAATTACCATCCAGTTCTGGACTTCTAAAATTCTTCATTTGCTCAAAAATACTCTCATTTTCACCCAATGCACTCACAGCAAATGAGGAAAAAATCTTTAAAGTGAGCCATTGAATCGTTTCTGCCTTTGTATTATTTTTTTCTTGTTCAAGGTGATTTAATTTTTGCTGTTGTAATCGCATTTGTTGTTGTGTTTCTTTACGCTTCTTTTGATGTTGATAAGCTTGATAAGTTAAATATGGTGAAAGCATTATTAGAGATAATACTGCGGGTAATAAAATAAAATATACGATTAGATCAATACTTGATGGATCGTATTGAATATCCCGCCAATAATAAATAATTGCCATGCTGACGAAGATAAAAATACCACTAAAAGTTCCGATCAAGAGTTTAATCATAAAATATTTCCCAATAATGCATAACATGTTTCTGAGTTATGTTCAGCAGCATGTTTTGGCATTAAAAAAGCCCCCTGCATTAAACCGATTTCTGATTTAGAATCTAAGCACAGCGGCTGTATCTGTTCTTTTTTTAGAATTAACCGCACATCGACCATTAACGTTGGACTACACCAAGTGGATAGTATTTTTTTTAGTTTATTACTCATTTTTTGTTTCGGTAAAAAGCTGAGATAGTCTTTTCTAGATAATGGGCCGACTTGTATTTCAATTTTCCCATCAATTTGTCGAATATTTTCACCACAAAAACTATTCACGCCCAATAGACTGGCATTCAAGCCACCTAGCGTTGTTTTTTGTTCATCTGCTAATTTAAATTTTTCCTCAACAAACTCTGTTATTGTAAAATTAGTTTTAAAAATACAACTCAACATAGTCATTAAAGCATAAGCGGTATTATTTTGACCTTGCATTAGCCCTGAAAATTCTGCGAAATAATCATCTAATTCAGCTTGTTCTTGTTGTGAACTTAGATAGCCATTTAAGGCATGCAGAATATCAAGATAATCATTTTCTGCTTCTATTTCATAACGTATAGGTAAATGATATGCCAAACTTGCATCTACATATTGTGCTGTCAATTTGTGATTAAATAAACTTAGAAAATTAATGGTTTCTACTTTTTGCTGACGATTACTTTGTTTAATTTTATGGGTATAGGTATAAGGCAAAGCACCTTGCATTCCAGTTAAACCGACCATTAAATTGGTTAAATAGATACGTTCATTTTCAAACTTGAGTGTTTCAATTTCAGAAACAGGAAAATTAAGATTTAAAGAACTATAGAATTTAAAATCATTCGCCCAATACCGTGTTGTAGCTGAATAAGGTCTATGTCGCAACAAACGTGTGGCTTGAATAAACTCATAAGATGTAGGTCTTGTAATTAAATTATCAACTACAGAGGCTTCTTGCCACCAACATTCTGCACGCATTGGTATAACTCCTGTTGTGTATTTGAATCCGTTACGACCAGATCGACATAGCTATTCATTTGAACTTTTAAACTAAAAACATGGCTCAGAAGTTGTGTGAAAATATATAGACTGTGTCCCCTAAAAATGTGTGAATCAATGAGTAAACTTACCTTTACACCACGTACAAACAAAGGAAAAGGTTTCGCTTCAACCAACTTTTGTGTCAACGAAAAATCAATTTTTTTAATAGCATCAATAATGAGGTGGTTTTGTTTTAATTTAGGCAAATTATAGAGCTCTAAAAGTTCCTTAATATGACTGATAGCATCTCCTTTCATTAAAGACAAAGTATTGAGTGAAAGATGAGAAATAATACGCCATTGTTCCTTTTTATTTTGCTCAAAAGAATAAGATAGCGTTGGTCTTTTTAAAATAAGAGCATGCCGTGCTAAACTATTCTCATTTAAGTTGAGTATATTATTGGCTTGACTGAGTGCCTCATGTGGTAAATTTCGGTTGGAACATAAGAGCCGAGAACTAATAAAATCAGATTTGGTACTGTGTGGTAACAAATGCTTAGAAATAATGGAATAGCCTGTTTCAAGCAGTTTATTGGGTAATTGGGTTGAATTCAGGCTATAGAAAAATTGGACATCATCTTGCTGATAATGACTCATCGCAAAGAATGGTAAAATAGGAAAAACCACCTGATCTTGATTACTTTTTTCGCGAATCATATTCATTTGAATAATAGAATAGACTTGATAAAATTCTGGGTGATGTATATCCGTGATTAATGGATATTCTAATTGTTTATGATTAATTTTTTGTGGTTCGGCTTGCTTATGAAATAAATTAATAATGGGTGTTGAAAATAGTTTAAAATTCGCAATATTTAATTCTGTATAATTTTGAATACAGGCTTGATCATTTAAATTCAACTTTAAATGAATCAATAGTTCAAATCCATTTTGCTCTTGCTTTAAGTGCTTTAAAAAACTTAAATTCAGATTGAGATAATTAAATTTTTCAGCAAAACAAAAATATTCCATCAATAAGCGATAAGCATGATGGCTGTGCTGATCGATGGGTAATAAACTCTCTTGTTCCGTAAAACCAATCATTTCAAATGGATTATTAATTTCAATAATCTGGTTGCCCATTTTTAATGAAAAACTTGTACTCTTATAAAAAATGCTATCTAAAACTTGTAAAGGAAAATTAGAAATAGCATCCAAATAAATGGCTAACTTTTCATGTATTAAATGGTTATGACTTTGATTAAAAATTTCAAAGCTTAAACTCAAGGTCGCATTTTGATTTAAGTGCATATAAGCACTGGGATTGGTCTTAAAATTCAACTGGCTTAATAGAATAGGTAGTAATCGAACAGCGCGTGTCGTGGTAAATTCACATTGTACTCCTTTAAAACTACGCGACTTCAATGTTGTCGATTGAGGAATCTCATGTACTTGGTTGAGTTTTTTAATTTTATGAATATCTTCAAAACTGACTACTGAACATGCTGGAAAAGGTTTGAGGTATTGAGGAAACATCACCTCAAATAATGAACGTGTGAAAACCTCGTAGCTATCGGCAAGCTTTTTATCAATACGAGCCGCCACCAATGAAAAAGCTTGAATCAAACGTTCAATGTGTGGATCATCAATTTGTTCCTGATTAAGCGATAAGCGCTGCGCAATTTTTGGATATTTTTGTGCAAATTCACGCGATTGCTGCCCAAATTCTTGTAATTGTTTTTCATAATACGGTAACAGTTCTTCAATCACAGAAAGCCCACTTAAGATCGTGCCGAAATAACATATTGTTGTGTTGTTGGTTTTAATAAAGCATCAAAAATGACAGGTTCAAATAAAGGATGAATATTTAAGTACGCATGGATGCTTAAATATAAGGCTCCCATGTTTTGACCATCGAGTAACATTTCGACTTTAATTTGTCTAAGCCTTGGTTCATGTGCAGCAATCGACTGCTCAATGGATTGACAAATTTTGTCCCGATCGCTTGGATTGGCAGTCGATAGCCCAACAAAATCAATAATTCCAAATTGTAAAATGGATTGTTTGGCCAAAGGAAACTGATCAATTAAGTGATCCAATTTAGCCATTCGACTATTCAGTAAATCTTCTAAATCCGAGGCTATGGATTCTCGTAATTCTTGAAGAGAGATTCCTCTATCATGATGATCAGTTTCAGGCAATAAACGGTCAAATAGTGTTGTTCTAAAGCCGTAAGGATATAATTGGTCTAAATTCATATTTTACTTATTTTAAGATCAAAGATAAAAAACAGTGGCTAAGCGCTGTTAACCACTATTTTTTTCACACTGTTTTTGTCACAAGATTATGCAGCGTATGATGCAGTATTATTAGAAAGTGACCATTTTTTAGTCACAGCACCTTTTTGCGTACCATTAATATCTTGTTGGTTATAAGTCCATTCTACTGCCGCATATTTCAAACCAAATGATTCAGTGGGTACTCCTTCTTCATTTACACTGGGTATGACATTAGAAACAAGAACATGTTTCAATTTGATTTGAAGATATTTAATCCGCTTATCACCATTCGCACGGTAAAAATCGATTTGAACTTCATCAAAGGTATAACCCGCTGAACACGCTTCCCAAAGTTTTGGACTTGTTGCATCTAAATCTTTGACAAAAATCATATCTGAATGTTCAACACGTTCAGCAGTATGACCACCTACACTTGATGATGTTGCTGATTTTGGTTGACGCATATTGTGTGCCCAAGAGTTCACTTCTAACCAATCTTTGTGCTCCGTATCACGAGACTCGCCATCAACCTTATACTTTCCTCGAAATTGTACATATATGTCTTTCATTTTTTTGATTTTCCTATTTTAATTTAAAGTTATTATAAAATTGCACTCTTCTTAATGAGAGGACTGAGGTAACTCAGTAACGAGTCGTAAAGAAACGGATAACTCATCCAATTGAAAATGTGGTCTAAGAAAGACCACTGACTTGTAATGCCCAGGTTGAGCTGGGTTTTCTACAACTTTTACAGAAGCTTCACGAAGCGGATATTGTGCTTTTGCTTCCTGAGAGGCTCCATCGTCTAGCAAAATATATTGTGATAACCATTCATTTAGAAACGCTTCAATATTCCCAGCAGAAGCAAAACTACCCACTTTATCTCGCATCATGGCTTTTAAATAATGGGCAATACGAGAAACAGCCATAATATATTGGATTTGACTGGATAAAGCAGAATTGGCATTTGCTGTATCACTATCATATTTCTTCGGTTTTTGTGTCGATTGAGCACCAAAGAACGCTGCATAATCGGTATTTTTACAATGAACCAGTGGAATAAAACCTAAGTCACTGAGTTCTTTTTCTCGACGATCAGTAATGGCAATTTCCGTTGGACATTTAAAGACCACTTCCCCATCATTGGTTTTAAATGTATGTACGGGTAAACCTTCAACCAACCCGCCACCTTCTACACCACGAATGGCCGCACACCAACCATGCATATCAAAGGCATTGGTTAAACGTGTTGCAAAGGCATAAGCAGCATTCATCCATAAATATTCATCATGGTTTTGACCTGAAACAGCTTCAACAAAGTTAAATCCTTCCGTCGGTGTACCATCTTTAGGATGATATGGCAGACGTCCTAATACCCGTGGCATGGTTAATGCGACATAACGAGCATCATCACTTTCACGAAATGAACGCCATTGCACGTATTCTGCCGTTTCAAATATTTTTGAAACATCACGTGGTCGATCAATATCAGTAAATGACTCTAGCCCAAGCATATTGGGGCTTGTCGCAGAAATAAAGGGCGCATGTGCTGCGGCAGTAACATGAGAAATTTGTTCCAATAAATACATATCTGATGGCGTACGATCAAATTCAAAATCACCAATTAAAGTGGCGTATGGTGCACCCCCAAATGAACCATACTCTTGCTCATAGATTTTTTTAAATAAAGTGCTTTGGTCAAAATCTGTCGCACCCTGAAAATCTTTAGTCAGCTCTTTTTTAGTCGTATTTAACATACGAATTTTAATTAAAGCGTGTGATGGCGTTTCTTGGCAAAAATAATATAAACCACGCCATGTCGATTCAATTTTTTGAAATTGCTCATGATGCATGATTTTGCTTAATTGGCTAGAAATTAAAGCATCAATTTCTGCAATTCGTTTATCAATAGATAGAGTCATATTTTCAGAAATAACAATGGTTCCATCCATCACTTCTTTGGCTAATTCTGCAATGAGGCTTTTTGCCCGATGATGCTCTTCATCATTACGTGCAATACGACTTTGCTCCACAATGCTGTCAAGTAAAGTTAATTCTTTGTCATTGGTATAGGTCGCAGTTGCAGCATGAACATTATTCATATTCTGCCTCCACGCTTAACTTACGCACCTGATCGGTATTTTGTAAAACTTCATCAAGTAAGTCTTCAAGACGTTCATTATTTGAAATTTTATTACGCAAATCTGTTAATCGTTCACGTGCTTCAACTAATTTGCGCAAAGGATCAACCTGTAGGACCACATTTTCTGGACGAAAATCTTGCATGCCATTAAAGGTTAAATTTATTGCTAAAGATCCCTTTTCTTCCGTAAGCATATTTTCCACTTGGAAAGCTGCACGTGGCGCAAGAGATGTCATGACCTCATCAATGTTATCTAAATCTACATTGATAAATTTTTTATCTTTTAATTTGGTTTTTTCTAACTCAGAAGCCGCAGAAAAGTCACCCAACACCCCAATAACAAAGGGTAACTCCTTAATTTCTTTAGCATCCCCAACTTCAACATCGTAAGTCAGTTGTACACGAGGTGGGCGGATTCGTTGTAATTTTTTTTGCACACTTTCACGTTTAGCCATGAATATGCTCCTATTTTAGTTATTTTTAAATGAAGAAAATGGGCTTGAACCCGAAGCTGTTGAATTTGTATTTTGTGCTTTTATTGCTGTGGTGGAGGCTTTCACCGATGTTTTTACTGGAGGTATATTTATACTTTTTGCTCGACTAAGCTGCGGTTTTTTATTGTTCGAATAATGAGATGAAGAAAGCTTTTTGGACGCTTCTTTTATTGATTTTTTATTCTTTGCTATACTTTGCATCTCAACTTTAGACGCCGATTTAGATGCTGAAGCATCAAGTATTCCTAGTGATGTACGAATACTCTCTGATAATTGTTTTGCTGCTGGATAGGTCATTTCAGGACTTAAATAACGCAATTCATGATTACGCATATGCTGTAAAGAACTTTGTGCAATGCCTACTCCTGCAAGAAAAGAGACATCTGTAAGTGCTGTATGCTGAATATTTTGCTTGCGTAAACTATCTACCAGTTGTAATGCTTTTAAATTTTTACCCAGTTGTTGAAATCTTTGTGCGGCTTGAATAGACAATTCATTCTTTAATTCAATGTTTTTCTTATTCTTTTTATCACAAATTTGACTATAAATATTGAGTAAGTCTGGATCTGTTTCATCAGTCACCAAAGGATAATCTTGAATACATCCTTTTTTAAGTTCAATTCGATGATCATCCGCAAATGTGAATTGACTCACCATGATCATGACAACTATGGATATAAAAAATATACTTTTATTCAAAGTCTGCCTCTACTCTAATTATTCTAAGTTTAAAATTTAATTATTAGTATGAGCAAAATCACTCTCATGATTTCCCCAGTTTTATTTCAATTTTTTATAATTTCAAATCAACGCTGCGAATTTAACAAAAAATAGTGATACTAAGTCAACAAGAATATTAACAATAACTGTCAATATTTGACATTTTTTATAATTTTTTTGTGTGAAACAGCAAAATAAATCATATATATTTTTTGATTTTTCAAAAAAATGTGTAGAATACGCCAAATGCTTTCACACATAAAAATATAAATCATTGTTTTAAATAACAATTAAATTAAAACTGATTACGTGATGAAAATACAATAAAAATTAATAGTGATTTTATAAAATTGAGTATCATATGAATAATTTAAAAATTTTGATTACAAAATTATCTTCTAGTGCCCGTATAGCACTGGAAAAATCAGCCAACAGCTGTATAGCTCAACACAATTATGAAATCGAAATTGAACATTTCTTTTTAGAATTACTACAGCAAACTACAAAAAATGATTTACAACTTCTTCTAGAAAAATACCAGATTTCGACGAATGATTTAATCGATGACTTAAAAGAAAGTATTTCGCAATTACCGAAAGGCAATAGCCGTACCCCAATCTTTGCCAAATCAATTATTCATTTATTCGAACAAGCTTGGTTATTGGCTTCTGCTGAACAAAAACCAGTGATTCGAAGTGGGCATTTGCTGATTGTTTTATTAATCGCTTCTGATCTTTATCAAATTGCAGTGCGTGCTTCAAGTTTGTTTGACCTGTTCCCTATTGATCGCATGAAACATCATTTTTTAGAGATATGTTCACAGAGTATTGAACATTTATCTGAACAAGATTTAAGTAATAATCATCCAATAAAAGGCAATAATCAACCTGAGCAAACTCTAAAACAAACACCAGCTCTAGATCAATTTACCAGTAATTTAACTGAAAAAGCCAAAAATGGTGAAATTGATCCTGTGATTGGTCGTGAATTTGAAATTCGCTTGCTACTCGATATTTTAATGCGCCGTCGTCAAAATAATCCGATTCTAACGGGTGAACCTGGTGTAGGAAAAACCGCAGTTGTTGAAGGTTTAGCGCTTAAAATTGCCAATAATCAAGTTCCAGACGCTTTAAAAAATGTACATTTACATGTTCTCGATATGGGCTTGTTACAAGCAGGTGCAAGTGTTAAAGGCGAATTTGAAAATCGTTTAAAACAAGTGATTAGAGAAGTTCAAAATTCAAGTCATCCTATTATTTTATTTATTGATGAAGCGCATACCTTAATTGGTGCGGGTGGGCAAGCTGGACAAAATGATGCTGCAAACTTACTAAAACCTGCTCTAGCACGCGGTGAATTACGTACCATTGCTGCCACAACATGGGCTGAATATAAGCAATATTTTGAAAAAGATGCGGCATTAAGCCGGCGTTTTCAAGTCGTTAAGATTGAAGAGCCAACGGAAGCTGTTGCCGTTGATATGTTACGGGCAATGATTCCTGTCATGACAAGTCATTTTAATTTACAAATTGATGATCAAGCGATTGTTACAGCCGTACAATCATCTCATCGTTATATAAGTGGACGCCAACTGCCAGATAAAGCCATTAGCGTACTTGATACAGCAGCTGCGCGTGTTGCATTAACGCAGAATGCGCAACCCGTAAAGTTAGATCAACTGCAAGCACAACGATATAACTTACATCTTGAACGTGAAATTCTGGAAAATGAACATAAAAATCGTCCCATTCATGATGAACGTTTAGCAGAATTAGGTCAGAAAATTGGGGCTTTAGATACTGAAATTACCAATACTGAACAACAATGGAAAGCTGAACTCAAACTTGTTCAACAGATTCAAGCTATAGAACAACAAAAACAGTCTCCTGAATACTTAAATCATAACAAGGAAGCAATCAGTGCCCTTCGTCAACAATTGGCTGTTCTGCAAGGAACAACAGCATTGGTATTTGAACGGGTTAATACACAGATTATTAATGAAATTATTTCAGATTGGACGGGTATTCCTATAGGGAAAATGGTCAATGATGAAATCAAGAAAATTTTAACTTTGCAAGATAAACTTGCAGAACGTGTAATGGGACAAAATTATGCTTTGCATCAACTTGTACAAGGTATTCAAACATCTAAAGCAAAACTTGAAGACCCAAATAAACCACAAGGCGTATTTTTATTGGTTGGCCCGAGTGGCGTAGGTAAAACAGAAACAGCTCTAGCACTTGCCGAGGAATTATATGGTGGAGAATCTCATTTAATTACGATCAATATGTCTGAATATCAGGAAGCACATACAGTCTCTGCATTAAAGGGAGCGCCTCCTGGCTATATTGGTTATGGTCAAGGGGGTATTTTAACCGAAGCTGTTCGTCGTAATCCATATAGTGTTGTATTGTTAGATGAAATTGAAAAAGCGCATAGTGATGTTCAAGAACTATTTTATCAAGTTTTCGATAAAGGGATGCTTGAAGATGGTGAAGGTCGTTTAATCGACTTTAAAAACACCACCATTCTTTTAACCTCTAATGTCGGTTCAAATGCAATTATGCAAGCCTGTTTAAACTTACCTGTTCAGGAATGGCCAACAGCAGAAGTATTAATTGATCAATTGAAACCTAATTTATATCAAAAATTTAAACCTGCATTTTTAGGTCGTATGCGTGTCGTACCGTACTTTCCTTTACATGATGATTTACTGGCACGTATTATTAAGTATAAATTAGCTAAAATTACGACTCGTTTAGAAAAACAATACGCTAGCAAAGTGACCCACAGTGAAGCACTGATTGAATTACTCCTCAGCCGTTGTACTGAAGTTGATAGTGGTGCACGTAATGTAGACCATATTCTGAATTCTTCAGTATTACCTGCTTTAGCAACGAAAATTTTAGTTTGCTTAGCAGAACAAAAATTACCAAAACAAATATTTATTGATGTTCAGGCCGATGAAATTATCTATCAACTCGATCCTGTCATGAAAACCATAAAAAAACGTAGCACTAATAAAATTAAAGCTATAGAAGCATAAATTAAAATTTATAAAATAGTATAAAGGCATAATATGAGTTTAAAGCTCGAACCATTATTAAAAGTCATCTCAGATGAAGCCCCTTGCGGGATGGATTATTCATTTTCAAATGAATTTCATGCGATAAAAAAAGCAAAATCTCAAGATGATCCATTGCTAGATCAAGGTGATTGGATTGCGGAACCGAAACTGGCCGATTGGCAGTTTGTAAATACGAAATCCATTGAGCTATTAACTGAGAAAACCAAAGATATTCGGTTATATAGTTGGTTAATTGAAGCATGGTCAAACCTATACGGTTTTGCAGGCATAGCTAAAGGTCTAGAACTTACCCATCTTAGCTTAAGTGGTTTTTGGGCATTATTACATCCAGAAATTGAAGATGATGATTTAGATCAACGTCTAGGATTGCTACAAGGGTTAATTAATCAATTACCGATATTAATTAAGAGTATTCCAATTTCAAATGCTTTGCCTTTTTATTCTTTAATTGATTATGACGGCTTATTACATCAACAAAATTTATGCCGTAAACAGACTGAAGATCATGATCAAGTCCAAGCGAATGCATCAATTGAGCAATTTGAACAAGCTCTGATTAATACGTCAAAATCTTTTCAATATCAAAGTTATCAAGATTTTTTAGCAATTTTAAACCAGTGGGACATTTTAAAAAATGTACTGAATGGCTTAATGAACATAGATGCACCCAGTTTTGCATCCATAGATTCACAATTGGAATCGATCCATAGCAGTTTAAAAAAAATATATAAAACTGATGCGATTGGCTTACAAGAAATTGTGCTAAATCAATCTACGCCTATTCTTACAACAGCCATATCGACCGAAACGATTCAAACACCTCTTGATCAAGTAGCCACAACGAAACCACAAAACTTTCAACCACAGGCTCAAAATCATTTGAAAAATCGTGAACAAGCTATGCATGTTTTACAAGAGATTGCCGATTATTTCAAAGTTAATGAACCTCATAGCCCTGTGAGCTACATGCTACAAAAAACCATTCAATGGAGTCAGCTACCACTGCATGAATGGCTAGCGCAAGTGATTAAAAATGAAAATCCTTTAGAAATGGTACATGAGCTTTTGGGTGTGCAAAAAAATATGAATGATACAAATAACGATGGGTAAATTTAATGTTTAAAGCAGAAAAAATTCTTTGGGGCGAAGGTTTATTTTTACGTCCACAACATTTTCAATTACAAGATGCCTATCATGAACAGCGCTTGAATCATATCATTCGTGCAACCATTCCCTTTTCGTATGGCGTGCAATCGATTGCATTTGATGAAGTGCAATTAAACACCCATGTTTTGGCTTTAGAAAAAGTGGAGATGATTTGGCAAGATGGCGAGATTTACCAAGCACCTGCACGTGATTTATTACCCAAGCCGATTCAGCTTGATGATTTAAATCTACGCGGTGAAATGACGGTTTATTTGGCTTTACCAATTATTCAACCGCACAAAAAAAATATTTCTTATGATGAAAGTGCTCAACCGAGCCGTTATCACTCACATTTAACAGAAACTCATGATTTATTTACCGATGCAACTGTAGCAGATATCACCTTATTAAGGCGCCGTGCAGAATTTAAAATTTTTGAATCCAGTATTGAACCGAATAATGAACTAGATGGTTTCTTATATTTGCCAGTGGCTAAAGTGAAGCGTCAAAGTTCAGGCAGTTTTGAATTAGACCATAAATTTATTCCGCCGATCTTGCATATTGCAGCATGTGAAACGCTCATTTCAGCGTTAAAACGCACTCTAAATATAATTAAGGCAAAAATTAAAACCATTCAAACCAATAATCGTGAGAATGAACAAAAAATCATTGAATTTCGCTCAGGAGATATTGTTTCTTTTTGGTTAGTTAATGCCTTGAATACGGCACATGCAACATTGAATCATCTTTTGCAATATCCACATATTCATCCAGAACGATTATTTTTTGAATTATTACGTTTGACGGGATCGCTGCTTACCTTTTCTACTGCTTATGAAGTCGACCAATTACCTGTTTATAAACATCATTCTTTACAAGAAAGCTTTTCACAATTAGATCTTATTTTACGGGATTTACTCGATACGATTATTTCAAATCGCTATATCAGTATTGCTTTAAAAGAAGTTAAACCATCTTATTGGCTAGGAAGTCTAGAATCAGACAAAATTACGCGAGACACACGACTTTATATTGCAGTTTCAAGTGGCATGATGAAGTCTCATGACCTTATTCAATTGGTTCCTCTTCGCTTTAAAGTGGGCAACTCAGTAGATGTTGAACAACGTGTTGTTGCGGCACTTCCTGTAATTCCTTTACAGCACTTAATGCAAGTTCCTACCGCAATTCCGATCCGTTCTGGTGTGAGCTACTTTGAAATTGAACCCAATAATGAATTGTATCAACGAATGCTCGATGCTCAATCAATTTGTATTTATATCCCCGCAGGTTTCCAAGATATTTCAATTGAACTTATTGCGATAATCAATAGCTAAGGAAGCAGGCAATGAATATAAATAATACGGTACATTCGCTTTTTGAAGATGGATTGATTGGTATAGGCCTAAACCCTGCATTAGCACAATCAAAAATGAGTAGTGCAACCAATCTTATTGATTTATTGCATGATGGTTTCTATATTGTTTTTTTATTGAAGCAGCAATATATTCCGTCTAATGTTGATGAATTTCGGGATAAAATTTTAAACTTATTAAATCGCTTTGAAAATCAAGCACGAAAACTACAATTTTCGGCTGATGATATTCATGATGCAAAATATGCCTATTGCGCATTACTTGATGAAACAATCGTCACCCAACAAAGTGCTCAATTCTTTGATTTACAAAATAATTGGATGATTAGTCCATTACAGTTAAGCCTTTTTGGTTCACAACTTGCTGGCTATCGTTTTTTTGAAATATTAGAATCTCTTCGTAGCCAAGGTAAAGATCGATTAGCTGCTTTAGAGGTTTTTCATTACTGTATGTTACTTGGCTTTTATGGAAAATTCCGCATAGAGTCTATAGAAAATCTAAATCATCTGGTGATCCGTGTAAGTGATGAAATTGACTTTTTAAAAGGTAAAAAACCTTCTTTCTCGCCATTTTCAGCTTTACCTGATCATATTAAACATATTATTCATCGTGAATTACCATTTTTTTGGATTTTAATATTTTTGATTCTTTTTGCTTTGTTGTCATTTATTGGCTTAAATTTTATGCTTTTAAAGCAGAATGATCAGGCACTTTCTAAATATCAAAATATTATTAGTCCACCTATAGAACAAGCCTATATCACGATCTATTTACCATAAAGAAAATAAAAAATGGCAAACAATAAACAAAGGTCTTTAAGACTATTACAACCTGTAAAAAAGAGAAATAACTTACTCGTTTGGTATGGCGTTTCAGGCTTCTTTATTGGTGCTATTTTTAGCTTAATTACCGGCTATATTTATTTAAATAGTCATGAAATTCAAAAACCATTAGCAGTAATCAATACACATCCTTCTGAACAAAAATTTTTAGAGGAACATGATGATTCTGTTGCTAGCATTTTAGAAAAAGATCCAGCTCAACAGGAGATTACTCATAATGATTCATCTCTTAAAGATGAAAATCTTGAGCATACTGCTGAGTTTCCACAGCCTCAAAATATGGATTTGAATCAGGCTTTTTCACATCATCGTGATCCGAAAAAAATGACTTCAAATTTAAATAATTTAAAGGAAACAGTTAAAGAACATCAAATTACTGCAAAAAATAGTGCTGATTCCAAGGTAGTACTAAAAACAGAAACAGCTAAATTAACATCAGCGAATAAAGCATTAACAGCACAAGACAGAGAAAAAGAAAATCTGCTACTTAAAGAAAATACTATTGTAGTAAATGAAACCCCTCAAGCTTCTGTGCAAATTACAGTAACGAGAACACCAATCATCTCGAAAGAAACCGCCGTGTCTCCATGATTATTGCTATTTTTATTGGTTTTATTTTTGTTTCAAGCAGTTTGGCCTTATTATTTTCTTATGAATTACGTCATAAAGTACAAGATTTTTTTGTCATTCTTATTCCACAAAGTAAGAAGCAACTTCATTGTGCTAAACAGTTTATCCAACAACTCAATGATGCCGCTGCACCTGAGCAAGTTCAATCGCACTGGCATTTACAGCAATGGTGGATTCTTATTTCTGGCTTTTTGTTATTTAGCAGTATTTTAATTTTTGCTTTTACACGACCCATTAATCCCACCAAAATTGAAGCTGACTATTTAAGAGACGTTGATCCTCAAATTTATAGCTTGCTTGATGGACAAATGCTGTCCCCGCCAGCTGAAGTAAATGCATCGTTAATTGAAGAAGCAATTATGGCTGAAAGCCAGCTTGATACACAACATAGTGTGCAGGCTGAAACATTTAATCCCAATATTGAAGATCTGCATATGCAACATTCAAACAGTGATATTGCTTCGGCTGATCGTAAATGGCATAAAATGAATCCGCGTTATAAACAGCGTTTACTCATGGTCTTTAAAATTATGCAAAAACGTCATGGTTATGAAATGGTTTTATTAGAGGGTTATCGCAGTCCAGAACGTCAAAATTTATTGGCGGGTAATCGTCATATTACCCGTGCCAAAGGTTTCCAAAGCTATCATCAATTTGGTTTGGCTGCCGATATTGCATTTAAGCGTAATGGTAAAGTGGTTATTTCAGAACGTAATCCAGAAGTTATGAAAGGCTACCAATTATATGGTGAAGTTGCTGAATCTGTGGGTTTAACTTGGGGTGGTCGCTGGAAGTCCATTCAAGATTATGGTCATACTGAA
>NZ_NEGM01000027.1:0-18495 GCF_002135275.1 Acinetobacter sp. ANC 4973 | reverse complement strand
ATTTTTAGTAAGGAGTTTTGTAAAGTAAATGACAAATAAAAATTATGAACTTGTGACGAATGTAAATTATGAAGATTTTAATCTTGAAATGTTGAAAGATTATTGGTCTTTTAAGAATTTCGAAAGTCAAAAATTTACTTATAGTCTTGCTAGCTTATTACGTAAATACGATCTTAAATCATCAGAAAAATTAGAACGTATTGTTAGAAATAGTGGATTTTTAAAGTTTAGTGAATTAATGAGTTGTAAGAAATGCGTTAAAGAATTTAAAGCACTTAGACGTAGAGATATTAATTATGATAAATGGAATACTTTTTCTGATCAATTAATTTGTCATAACTGTCGCTCATTAATTGCTGATAGACGTATAAAAAAAATTCTAAATATATTTAGAGAATTTAATACTTCGCAAACAATTTCGGAAGTCATTTCACCAATTAAAGAGCTTAAATATTTAGAAAAAATATTTTTATATGTACTTCTTACTAAAACTAAAATTGATAAAAATGGTGTAATTCAACATCAAATAATAGAAAGCTTTAATAATAAAGATGCATGTGGAAATGGAAATTCAATAGATTGTTTTTTAAAAAATGGTTATCTCTTTAAAACTAATCAAAATGATGAGTTTTTAGAAAACCAAGCTGAATTACGAAATTTGATACTAAAGTATGGACAATATATTAGTGCAGAAATGAAACAGGAAATGAGTAACTATTTAAGATTAAATTTTAAAAGTAAAATTAAAGTTGTAGTTCCTACAAAATTTGAAGATTTAGAGAATTGGATTGAAGAGCTTTATCAAGAAATAATAAAAGCTAAACCTTCGATTAATGATTGCAATGAAATAGAAAAATTTATAATTAATAATCGCTTAGCAGAGGTATATCTTTTGCTTGATTCTATTTGTGAAGTGAGAAAGATACCTATTTTAAAAAATAATGCACTTGAACTTGATTTAATAAGAATGTTAAAAAAATATAATTTAAATGAAATTTATAGCTTATTAAGCTATCAGGCTACAATGGCAACATCTCGCTTATATGAAATTGAACATTCTAAAAGCGGATATAATAAAAATATAGTTTTTGGCAGGGAAATATCCAAAGGTCTTGATTATTTACAATTAAAAACTGAGAATCCCAAATATTCAAAGCCACTTCCCGAAAATTGGACTTTTTCAGAGATTGAAATATTCATAATTGCTAATATTATTAAAAATTATGAAAAATGGCATAAGTTTACTCCTGATCAAATTTTAATTAAATGGATAGCAGTAACTGGAATGGAAATGGAATAACTAAAAACAGCTTTGTTGCATAAACCTATTATTAAAGGCTTATTAGGGAGCTCAGCCTTTCAAACCTTTGTGCAACAAGGCCCTTAAAACTTTGTAAACTAAATCAACAGGGAAATTATTATCTTTAACCCATGAAGCAATAGAATATCCATCTTTAAAAAATTTATTTCGAATTTGCTCTGGTGTATACATAAACAGAATTTCTCGAAGAATTCGGAAGAAAAACATAGTAGAAAAGCGCATAGGTCAAGTGGAAAAATATTAGAATAACTGTGTGATTTTATTATTATATTTTTTATTAATTCATAATATCTTTCATTAATCGAATATTTGAATGCATATTTTTTATTTCATTCTCTAATTTTTCTTTATGGTTAATCAAATATTTCTCTAATGTTTTATCATTTGATAGTAATGATTCTATAAATGTTAAATTATTTTCTTTATCTTTAATTAGATTGATAAATTCAATTTCCTTTATCGAAAAAATATTTTCAAGCTTATGTTTTTTATATTGATTTCTTAGCTCATTTAGCCGTGAAGTTTCATTATAGCTGAACGCTTTTTGTGTGGATTTATTTACATCAACTTCTAAATATTGGCATTTGATTAAGACTCTTAATCCGATATACATTAATTGCTTACAACGTTCAGCTCTATAACGTTGATTAAGCTCCATTTTTTCCCAGAAGTGTTTTGCTTGCCAATTGATGATTTCATTATCGATAAAGATTTTCAAAAAATCATCATACAAAGGTAAGTTGATGGATTTTGACATTTTAAGCTTCTATAAAATAAATGAGGATTATAGTCCGTGGATATATAATCCTCAAATAGAGATAGTTCTGATATTTGAACAAATGAAATCAAATGTCAGATTTATCTGTAGTGATTGGTCAGTTAATACGCAATGCTAGAAACAATAAAAAAATTAGTCAGGAAAAATTGGCATTAATATGTGAGATAGACCGTAGTTATTTAGGACGTATTGAACGTGGAGAAGTAAATTTAACTGTAGAAAAGCTATATGAAATTTCAAGTGCTTTAGAAGTTGATGCTAAAGACTTATTACCTTGATTCAGATAGACATATCGTTCGAGGCTTTATGAAACTAAGCTTATGATACAATTATAAAAATTTATTAATGAAAAAAATTAGCATTTTATAAAATAGGTACAACTATGGGAAATACAGATTTAGTTAGAGCAAGTAGAGATGGTGATTATTTTCATTATTTGTGGGCTGCCAGAAAAGCTCTTCTCCTTTTAAATCCACTATCAGGATTAGAAGTTCTCACTATTGAAGGTCCCAGTAAATCTGAATTTGTTGAAGCTGTTGAAACTGGTGAAGAAATTGTAGACGTAGGAGAATACTATGGATCAAACAAGTTTTCAGAAGCCTCTAAGATCATATACTCTCAACTTAAACATACTACTGTACACGAAGATAATAGTTTTAAGCCAAGTGAACTAGAGAAAACTATTAAAGGGTTTTCAAAAAGATATCGCAAATTTTTAACACTTGAAAAGAAAAAAGATATCCTTGAAAAATTAGAATTCCATTTCATTTCTAATAGATCAATTAATGAAGATTTTTACGAATCAATTAAACAATTGCAAGAAACCGGACAAGTCACTAACCAGCCTAATCTTAGAAAGTTAGAAAAATATACCACTCTGAAGAAAGAAGATTTAGAAGAATACTCTAATCTTGAAGATGGACTTTTAGAACAAATTTCCACACTTCAAGGCAAGGATTTAGTAGATTTTATTAAGCTAGTGAAATTCCCATCTCAAGAGCCTAACTATATAGCACAGAGGGAGATTCTTGCTCAGGATATTGCTTACTATCTACCTGGGGATGATGTTAATGCTCCTAATGAATTAAAAGAATTAATTCATCGCAAAGCACTTAGTGAAAACAAAGACACACCAGAAATTACACGATACGATGTACTTCGTGCACTTAAAACAAACCCAGATGATCTATTTCCTGTAAAAAATTTAATCAAACAGTTAGAAAATATCGTAGATAGACCTATCGTAAAAACACTAATAGATACTATTACTGAATCACACAGTCAAAAGTTTATTATTCAAGCCGAAGGTGGAGTAGGTAAATCAATATTAACTACGCAAATACACAGCCATATCGCTTCAGGATCGTTATCGATTGTCTATGATTGTTTTGGGAATGGGGATTACAGACAATCTTCATCAGCGAGACATACACATAAAATCGCGTTAGTTCAAATTGCAAATGAATTAGCTGGATTAGGCTTATGTCATCCACTCATACCGACAACGAGTGCCGGTCCTAGCGAGTACATAAAAGCATTTTTGTTTAGATTAAAGCAGGTTTCTGAAAGGTTCTCTAATGAAAATAAGCAGCTATTCATTGTTATTGATGCTGCTGATAACTCACAAATGGCAGCAGATGAATTTAATTATGGTCGATCTTTCATAACTGATTTATTGCAAGAAACCTTACCGCAAAGTATTAAAATAATTGCTTTAGCAAGACCATATAGAGTTGAGCTTTTAACGCCTAAACAAGATATTGAAATGCTTGATTTAGAAGGCTTTAGTGAAATTGAAACAAAACAACATCTATTAAACTATTATCCTGATGTTTCGACACAAGATGTGATTGAATTTCATCGACTTACCAGTGGTAATCCACGAGTCCAAAGTATTGCTCTAGAACAGAATTTAACTTTGCATGAGATTCTTTCATTTTTCGGTGGAACTCCCAAAAGTGTAGAAGACACTATTAAAGATTTGTTAAATAAGGCAATTTCTACTTTCAAAGAACAAAACTACTCCGAATCAGAAGAAATAGATTTATTACTTAATTCAATTGCTATTTTACGTCCATTAATTCCACTGCAAGTTTTATCTGATTTAACTAATATTAGGGCTGATCAAATAAGAAGTATTATTTCAGATATAGGTGGTCATCCAATTCGTTTTAGCGACAATAATATTCAATTTGTTGATGAGCCAACTGAATCTTGGTTCCGTGAAATTTATAAGCCAACAGATACTAGCTTGCTGAATGATTTTATTCAGAAGCTTAAACCTCTCGCTGTAAATTCTGTATATGCCGCTTCTGTACTACCCCAAATCTTGATGGATGCAGGTAATTTTGAGGAGTTGGTTGAGTTATCTTTAAATTCTGAAATGTTACCAACGCATTCCACATTAGAAAAAAGAAAGGTTGAATTACAACGCCTACAATTTGCAATTAAAGCTGGCCTAAAACTTGGTAAATACACAGACGTTGCTAAGTTGTCATTAAAAGCTGGTGGGGAGGTTGCCGCAGAGACTAGGCAGCATCAATTACTCGAAGAAAATATAGAGATAGTCGGTACAACCTTTAGTGATCATCAAATTTTAGAGCTAATTTCTGAAAAAGTATTCAAAGGTGGTTCATGGCATGGCTCAAAATACATTACGGAGGCTAAACTTCTCTCATATCGAGAAGAATTCCATGGGGAATCACGTAGTAAATTGCGTATTGCAAATCAATGGTTAACTAGTTGGTTTAATCTTCCAGATGATCAAAAGCATAATCAAGAAATCGAAGATAAAGAGATTAGTGATTGTTTTATTACCTTAATTAATTTAGAGGGTGTGGATTATGCAATTAATTGGCTTCGGAGTTGGGATCCAAAAATTGTAAGCTATACAGTAGCTAAACTTGCAACTAAAGAGTTGATTAAACTTAATAAACATGAAGTTATACAACAAATATTAGATAAATCAGGAAATAATATATTTTTAATTTTAGGTGTTATAGAGATACTTAAGTTAAATCATTGTGTTATCAATTCTGACAATTTTTCAAGAATTTTAAAATTATTGAGCTATGACAAAGTAAAACCTAGTATTGGTCTAACCCCAATTCTTTGCTTTTTAGAAGTGGGTTTTAAACAACAACTTTGTTCATCTACCGAAGCATATCAAATTTTATCAAAATATCTGCCTGCTGAAATACCATATGAGATTAGAGATCGTTTTGGTCACTCAGATAGAGTAAGTTATATGAAAGCTTATGCTTTACATAAAGCATGGGATAATAAGACATTAGAACTAGTTGATTTAGTACCTGACAGATTAAAAGATGAATTTTTAAAGGACTCGGCTTATAGCTCATCAGAAGAAATTACTACGCTAAAACGAGATGTAGCAGCAGTTTTACCATGGTACAAATTGTATGCTCGGTCAATCACAGAGAAGATTTGCACTAAAGAACTCGATCAACTAATTGAACAAGCGAAATCAGACTCCCAGAAAGCTCAAGGATACTCTTATCGGGATTATGGTAATCATCTAGAAAATGAAATTGCAAAAATTTGGTTTGATATTTTAATTTTTAATAATCATCTTAACCAAGAGACATATCCAAAGATAGAAAGTCATTTCCGGGAAAAAATTTATCCTAACACACGTAATTATTTCACGCTTATTTTGGCTTTGCAGAAACAATGTGAATTAGAAGATTATTGTTATAGAAATACAGATAAGAACTTAAAAGATCTTGAGAATAGTGATGATCATGCAGAAACATTAGTGAGTGACTATATGTCTATTGCTCAATCAATTTTCCCTCTAGATCAAGAAGAAGCTTCTGCAATATTAGATATAGCAATTAAAGTAAGTAGTAAGCTAGGCGAAGAAAATCTGCAACGATGGAATGCATTACTTTGCTATGGCATAAGAGCTGGACAGGAGCAAAATAATAGAAAACCACAGCTATGCTACCGATTTAGTCAATGTGCCGAATTGACATATAAATATGTGCATAGAGATAAACATTTTCCATGGGGTTACACAGTTGATGCAATTTATGATTTGGATCCTAATTCAGCATTTGCTATTGCTAGCCGTTGGCGTGATCGTAGATTTGGAGATGAAGATAGAATATTAGGCAATTTGGTGGATAAGTTACTTAAAGAACCACTTTCATCACCATTGATACCTTTGGCTTTCAAAGCAATGGGAGCTACATTTGACTCAGATAATCTATTAAGCTCTATTAAATCATTAGCTTTAAGTGATGAACTAAAAAGAAAGGTTCTACAAAGCTTATATCTTTATATTGTTGTACCTAATCCATCCGAAAAATATATCAGTCTCCTTAAGGATTTGGTCGAGGCATTTCATATAACAGATCAAACTGTCCAAGATTTTTTCTTATCCCTTAGTAATTCAGAAGTTTATGTTCAAGTAGAAGAAGCAGCTCACTCTTCAACCTACGACCAAGAAAAGTTTGATTGGGATGTGTTTTTTGAAAACTATACTGATTCAAATCAAAGTATAGATTTTGATTTAGCTTTTAATGATTTTCAGAAATTGGAAAATAAGTATTGGATTAGAAAAGCCCTCTATTTACAGCTTTTAAAAAGAATAAGTGCTTCACAAGCGATTCCACTGATTAATTGGTGGTTCGATGATCCTAGAAATGGAATGTATGAATTAGGTGATCTTTTAAAAGCTATACCACATCACTTTAAACGGAGAATAGCATTTTTAAATGTTCTAGATTCAAGAATAAAACAATTTTTGAAAACACATCATGCTGATTTTTATATAGATACATATGGGAGTAATCTGAAATTACATATTTTAAGTGAGTTAACAGGGAAACCTAAGACGGATTATATTCAATCTCTCTTAGAAGGTATGAGTGAAAGCTCTATTACTTTAGAAAGTGAAAGCTTATTTAGGATAGCTCATTTACTTACACCTATGATTGCACCAAATCAATCCTGTGAGGTTTTAGAGTATGGTGTAGGCTTACTAGAAACTGATTTGGGATCAGACATAGCTGATGGGCAATGGCGTGAGGAATTATTACCACCAGAGAACATAATAGAATCTATCTCAGGTTATATTTGGTCTAGCCTAGCATCTCCTTTCAATACTGTTAAATGGCAAGCGGCGCATACAGTTAAGTTACTTTGTGATTTTGAGCAAAGGGAATTGTTGTCCAATTTAATTAACTTTGTTAGTGATAAAAATTACCAAAGTTTTTATGATCACAGATTTGAATTTTATCAATACTCAGCTACTCAATGGTTACTTAATGCTTTATTAAAAGTGTCATATAACTCTAATAATTTCTTGGCTGAGTATGTTGAAACGTTTAAGCACTTAGCAGATCCAAATCGACCGCATTTGATGATTCGACTTCTCGCTTCAAAAATTCTTCTAAATTTATTTAATAGAAAGCTTATAAATCTAAACCAAGAAGAAATAAAAACTTATCAGGGAGTCGGTAAATCTAATTTTAGTAAAGTACAGAGAGAAGCTATTGATCTTTCAAAATATTCAGCTATGACTAAAGATGAAATTGATTCATTTGGTATTGATTTTGGTCCTTACTGGCTTGATCCATTAGGTGAAATGTTTGGTTTACACCCTACACACATATACTTTGAAACAACTCAAACATTAAAGAATGAAATTGGATTTACGGATAAGCATAAAGCCAATGATATACGTCATAAAATGGAAATTTATGACTGGAAGCAAACAAGTCATGATCATGGGTCTAGTCCCAAAGTTGAAGATTTAGATTTTTATCTGTCTTATCATGCAATGATGATCACGGCAGATAAACTACTCCAAACACGACCATTACTTGAAAGTGAATATTCATGGAGGGAGTTTGATGATTGGATTAAACGACACGATTTATCCTCTCTAGAACCTTATTGGTTAAGTGACTTCAGAGATCCAGATCCTCGAATAACAACAGAATGGCCTAAAGACGATAAAGAAAATCCTATAAATTGGTCTTACAGTTGCTCGTCTATTGATTATGATGATGCGATTTATCACAGCGACTTAGAGCTTTGTTTATGGGGGGGATGGTCAGAAGTAAATAACCATAGTCAAGCAAAAGACATTCATATTCGTTCAAGTTTAGTAAATCCAAAAACCTCCGATGCTCTTTGGAGAAGTTTACAAAGTGCCGAGTCAAGTTACTCTTATCACTTACCTAATGCTAATAATGACCAGTTTGAAATTGATGAAGATAATTTCAAATTAATAGGATGGATTACTGAGACTGAAATTGATCTATCAAATTTTGATGATGATTTATGGGGAGCTTCATTAAGATATGAGATTACCCAACCATCAAAAGAGATTATTTCTTTAATGGATCTGCATTCTGATGCTTTAGGGAAAAATTGGTTATACGAAAATGAAAAGGTTATAAACCTTTCTATTTGGGGTAAATTTAAAAATGAAGATTATGAATATTCAAATGGTTACAAGCTAAAAGTGAATAAGCGCTTCATTCTCGATCTACTTCAAAAAATTAATATGGATATGATTATTTCTGTAGATATCGATCGCAGATACAAATACGGTAGTTATGAGTATAAACAGGATTCAAAAGGACTCGATGGGCGTTTACCAAGTAGTAAGCGAGTTTATTTAATGAAAAAAAATGGAGATATGTATGTCTACTGAAAATTTTATCGAACTAGGAAAAAGACTAGTACAGGAATTTAAGTTAGAGGATAAAACCGATACATTATCTCAATGGATGCTTCACTATTTAGCAGAATTATTTGAACGATATGATCTATCTATTTCTCCTGAAGAAAAGCGTATAGCAGCTTTAGATATCAACGATGTTATTCAAAAGCTATGGGGATTTCGCTATCAGCAGTCCCATTCCCATAGTAGTTTCAAAAATATAGAATCTTTAATTTCAACATTAAAGAAATTGAATTTAGATAATGATGATGTTTTCTACTCAGGGTTAAGTAATTTTAGAAATGCAGAAAGTACGGCAGATCAGAGTAGTCCTGATTATTGGTACTATTATGCATTAAAGGTTGATAAAGCATCACGTTTCTTGATAAGAAATTGTATCCTCAAAGGATATGCTATAACTGAAGCTGATAACCAAGAAATTGCTGATCTAATCAAAGAGTTTGAGAAATTAGACTCGTATGAGAATTTACTAAGTCGATTTTATAATGATCAGTCGGCTGAAGATAAAGATATAGTAAAGATCAAAGGGAATATTTCAAAAATAGAAGAATTATTAAGTGCCTTGAATGAATTAAAAAGTAGTTATGAGGTGAAGCTAACCTCTTAATTTAATGATTGTTTAAGTAGACAAGAATAGGAGTTCAAGTTAATAAGAATATGCAACAATTAAACCTGCTGAAAAACTATGTTACTTAGTGAACAGGCCTGTAAGAGTAAATAAATCTCTACAGGCCCAAAATTAGCAGATAAATCTAAGTTTCTTAGTATCAAAAGATTAAATAAGCATATTATTAATTTAGGCGTTTAGTAAAATGTTTTTGAAATAGGTCAAATTAGAGCTATTAGGCATGCGACTCTTTAGTGAAATCGCTGGACTACCATTAAGTAGAATTAGTGGATGATAATTACTGATATATACATCCGACTAAAAAAAGTATTTTTATCCTGATCTTATCGCTGAATTGGTTGATGGCTCTTTTGCATTGGAGTACAAAGGTAGATACTGCTGATGATGCCCCTGTGAAGAATACTATTGGTAAGCAATGAGCTAAAGATAGTTGTGGTAAACACATATTTTTATGGCTAAAAACAAGATGAGGTTGGGCGTAGTTTGGAAGAGCAGATTAATTCAGTATTGGGCTAAAATATTTTTATATGCTACTTCCTAATTTAGGAAGTAACATAAAGTGTACAAATTTAGGCCTTTTCGGATAAACGAAAATCCTCAATCATGGTTGATGGGGTTATCTTTAAAATATCTGCGTTTTGAATCGTTAATAAATTACAGAAAAATAATATATTATCCAGAGTTAATGGGTAATAAAACTCTTTATTGCACATTTCTATTAATAATTCTGTTCTATCAATTCTAAAAAATTTTTTAGCTAAATTTTCGTCTTTTAAAATTTCAATTAGATTATTATTTAATGAGTTAGATGCAAATCTAAGTCGTAGTTTATGTCTTAACATTTCTGAAATTTGATTAGACTTATAATGTTTATAAGATAAATCATCAAAAATTTGCAACATAGCCCATTCACTATTTTCTAATGAAGCAAATAATCCATTAAGTAGTCTTGAGTGTGAATTTGAATCAATCCAATCATTTTTACATTTATATCTAAAATCATGATCGATTTCATGCCAACCTTCTGAAAAAATAGTTCTTATCTGAAGTTCAAAAGTATTGTCAACTTTATTGGTAAGTCCTTCCATACTTATTAAATTACATAAATCATCATTTACAGAATAAACTACATTATATCTTGAAGCTTTAAATTTATCTTCGGAATGATTGTCTATGCTGTTACTATTTGAAATTTCATTATAAATGGATGAAATTATTGAATGTGTAACTGGAATATCATCATTAAAATATAAAACAACTCGAATGCCAATCAAATCTTGTAGTTTTTTGTTTATACCATAATCACTATCATTTGAAAGTTTAAATTCTAAAGATTTTTTATCTTTAACGCGCCCAAAAATACGATACATGATACCAATATCATTTAATTTTGTTGATATTTTTTTTAAAATATCATTTAGTACACTATTAAAGTTTGATTTATTCACGTTAAATTCTTCCTAGAATAGTTTTAATTTCACCAATTTTTTCTTTATTAACTGCTACAAAATTTGTATTGTTTGCATCTGTTAAATATTCTAATTGCTTTAAACTTCTTATTCCTTTTAAAATTGACTTTTTATCATGTTTCTCTGATTTTAATAGTTGACCAATAAAAACATGCAATCTATTTATTACATCAGCATGATTAGGCCAAATTTTTTCTAAAATATAAATTTCAATATTAGTTAGGGAGTGGGATTTTTCTATTAAATCAGGTTCTAGCTCTTCATCATCAAAATTTGAAGGTAATTTATCATTTGATTTACAATTGAAAAAATTTAGGTCTGAGCTTTCATTAATGTTTAGATTGCAATCCCAGAAGCTACAATTAAGGAAGGTAACATCTTTAAAATTATCAAAATTTATTGAAGAGTTATTAAATATACATTCATTAAATAAGCTATTACTAATTATATTTACTGGAAAAATTGATATGTTTTTAATGCTAAGACTAGTTATTTCTGATTTATCATAAACCTGATCATTTATAAGATTGGTTAAAAGACCTTCAAATTTCATTCTTGAAGATGTATCTAAAAATTCTTTCATCATGCCTAACTTTTGCCATAATAGTAATCGACTATCATTATCGCGAGGCACATAAGAAAGTACAGCTGGTTCTACAAAACGTTCATCACTTGCAATCCAATCTCCTTGATAATTCACTATATTTGATGCTATAAAGTTACCAAATACGAATTCATTAATAAACTCAATTTTATTTTCATCTGAATTACTCCGATCAAAAAATGCATGATTTGATAATGTGGTTGCTAATTTATCTAAAGTTGGTCTTTCCTTAGCCGAATATAATGTTCTGACTTCATTTAATAGATGTGACGCTTTATTTTTAATAGTTGAGATTAGTTTTTCTTTAGTATCAGAAGTATAATTATTTTCGCACATATCTTCTGCTATCAAGGCGAGAAATGTAGATTGTTGATCTGGATTCATTCGGAGCTCTTGACGATCCATTTCTCGTTCAAGCATAGACGTAAAGTACTGCTCAACAATTTTAGTTGGTTGATTGCAAAGAGAGTCAAAAGTTTCATCAGAAATAAAACGTAAGTAACTTAATAGCACAGGGTTTGCTAGTTTATAAACATCTAACCCTGCATTAATAAGTCTTTCTAGTCTTGTAGAGGTTAACCAATCTTTTATTTCTGGTTTTTCTATTTTATATCTATTAATTCTAAATTTTTGGTCATATCTAGCTAACCAATCATTAAAAACTTCACCATCAAATATAGCAGATCTTCTCGAGGTTAATATTACTTTGGCATTATTTACTAATAATTCACCAATAGTCTCAAGCATTGGTTCTGCATTTTCAAAGTTATTTTCTTTGTTGTCGAAAGTTTGATTACTATTGTCATGTAAAATTTCATCAAAGCCATCAAGTACAACAACAATCCTACCAGATTTAACCTCTTCAATAACAACTTCAGAATTAACTGAGCTAAATGTTTTATCTACTTCTCTAATAAAAATATGACTAAATATTCTTGCCTGTCTATCTCTTGAAAATTCAGTAAAAAAAGGAATAGGAGTTTGTTTATTATTGCTCTTAGCAAGTTCGTTAATTATTTCATATGAAGTACAAGTTTTTCCAAATCCTGCAGGAGCTTCGACAATAGTTAATAGAGGACCTGATGATTTTAAATTGTTACAAATATCTTCGACTATATTTTTATTAATATTAATTTTATTATTTTTTGTATATAAGCTATTGATGTATTGATAATTTATTGCTTCTTTAGGTAAGATGTTTAGGATCTTTTGAGTATGTCCAGAATATTCACTTTTGATTTTATCTTTCCACTCACTTACATTAAAGAAACCATTAAATAAAGTTTCTTCAATTTCTTCAAAAGATTTATAGAATGATTTTTTTGTAGAAAATCCTAATTCTTCCAAGGATTTTAATGATTTCTCCATCTCGAATTCTAGTAATTCTTTATCGTTATAATTGAGTGAGACTAATTCTGCATTATGAAAAAAACCTGACTTATATGTAAAAGCCAAAAAATCATTGCTAGAAGCACTTTTTCTATACTCGAATCCATATTTATTAAAAAGTTCTATAATTTTGGAATGCATATAAACCCTGTAAGATAAATTATAAGGAATGAATTTAAAGATTGAAAAAACTAGTCAATCTTATTAGTGATATATCTTGTCAAATTTCAAAAAATTATGAAATAAAATAAAAATTTTAATAACTGATTCTGATGATATACCAAGTTTTCGTACCCGTAGGTATTTGTACTTGAATTTCATCATTTACGGACTTACCTAAGCAGGCTTTTGCCATAGGTGATTGCAAAGAAATATAGTCTTTGCGACCATATATTTCTTCTTCGCCAACAATTCGAAATTTAATTGTTTCACCCTCATCATTTTCCAATTCAACCCATGCCCCAAAATAAGCTTTTCCATCTTGCTCGGGGCTGTATTCTACTTTATATGCAATTTCAAAAAGTTTAGTTAAATATCTAATTCTACGATCAATTTCCCGTAGTTTTTTTTTGTTGTAGTGGTAATCTGCGTTCTCCGATCTATCGCCGAGACTGGCTGCCCACGATACTATTTTAGTAATTTCAGGCCTTTCTTTACGAACTAAATCATTTAATTCATCTTGTAAGCGTTGATAGCCTTCAGGAGTTAACAGTTTACGATTCAAGATAAATACTCCAAAGCCTTACGTAAAGCATCCAATGTTGAAATTTTAAAGACAGGTTTATTCGATTCATCTACAAGTTCGCCAAAATGAGTTGATTTTAAGTTCCATTTTTTTTGAAAATCGCTAGACAATAAATATTGTAACGCCCGTACTTCTTGATCAGAAAATTTAAATGATTGATCAGGTATCATATTCTTATGATCATAAATATCAATCCTTTGTTTTGGAGGGATAATTTCACGAATCATTTGTTGGGCTTGTTTTAATTCAGATGCCATAATACGAACAAGTAGCTGATGCTTTGGGTTTTGAATTTCGTCTATCCATACACTGTCACTTTGGGACGGTTTTCTCAGTTTAGGCATCTGTGATGAAAAATCTTCAAAACTTTGAATTATTGCTCTGTATTTTTCTCCTGTCTTGTTCCTTATACTTTGCGCTCTAGGAACACCACGATTGAATCCTAATTTAGCGATAGTACTCACAGAAAAATCATGAATTCCTCGTTCTTGTTGTTCAACACATATTTCATAGATTGCATCAAGTGACTGCTGAATTTTTAAAGATGACCCATGTTTCAATCTATTTAATAATTCTTCAGAAGTCATGATTCGTCTCGATCAAAGTTGAGGGATTATGTAGAATCAGCTCGATTTCTGATTTTGAAATTTGTTCAGCTTCGGAAAGTTCAATAAACTTAAGCTTACCATCTATGATACTTTGAATTTTATCCCATGATTTAAGACGACTCATTAACAGCTTAAAAATTTGATTACCCACTAAAAGTTGTTGTTGTTTAGATAACATAAAAAGACTAGGCATAATTTCATTAAACATAGCCATTTTATCGATAAGCTGAGTTCTAGGATAAATCGCATTGTCAGCATTGCAAGATTTATAAATAACAGCGTTTTCACAAACTTCTTGTAATTGCTGATAGTGACTTACTTCTTCCATTTCTAGAACTAATTCTGCATTAGATGTTGTAATTAAAGATAACGTATCCTTACTGTCTAATAGAGTAGAGTTATTGATTATTTTATGACATCTAGTGATATGACCATACGCTGCTTGAATGTCACATAAAAGCATATCTAGTTTTTTTGCAGCAGTTTCATATTCAGACTCAAAATTACGAAGTTCGGTTTCAAAGTTTGATCTTTTTGAAGCCCCTTCAAATTTTTGCTGCTTTAGGTTGGCGATATATTCTTCTTTTTCAATGCTATCAATATTTTGATTTATCTCATTAATTTTAAGCTGTAACTTTGAGCATATTTCTGATTGATCATTGGATTGAAGTAAAATTTCATTTGTAATTGCTAATAAGCCACCAATAAAAGCAGGTCCTGTAATGAAATGCCTGCATCGAATACAATTCTGAATACCTAAATAACCTTGCGGTGTTGGGGTGGAGAATGAGCTGGTTTTAATTAAATCGCCACCATCCTCACATCGTGATGCAGCAAAAGGACAAATACCATAATCTCTGAAAATATAATTACCTGCAGGCACTTCATTAGATAAAGCTTGTAGTAACTCTGAGTTATTACCGACTAATTGATTTTTAACACTTTCAATTTTATTTTGCTCAATAGTTCGTTGAATAGATTCGACTTCAGATTTTAAGGCTATTTTTTCACCTTCTTCTAGTCTAGTTCTAATATCATGACTAGAAACTTTACAGTAATAAATCGACATGATGACGGAGCTATGTCCAACTATTTTCATCACGATTTCAATAGGCATCCCCATCTCAAGGACATATGCTGTGATCAGACTGACACGCATACTATGAGGGGTATATTTGGATTTATAACAACCCAAGGTTGCAGGATTTCCTTCTAGGGTTGCGAGTGCCAAGTTAGAGGGCTGTATATTCCATAGGGCGGCAGCTAATCTCGGTGTAAGAGCATTCGCAACTGCTGCTGGCTCAAAATCATTGAAGCGTCTAAAAAGAAAACAATTCAATCCTTTAGCTTTTCTTTGTACTTCATTTAAATTAGTTCTTTGGCAATCAATCCAAGCACTAGGATATGAGATAGGATTATATTTTTGTTGCCATTTTCTTAGTTTAATTAACCAAAATGCTAAATCTTCAGGAATCCACGGCACGATATAACCTTGACCATTTTTATTTGTTTTATTGGTCGTGGTAAACATACCCAATTGTCCATCAGGCATTTTTTTTATGAAGGACTGTTCTTTGGTAAGCCCAACAAACTCTGAAGTATTTTTTTTCCAAACTACTTTGTTTTTCTGATCTAAATCTGCAATATATTCATCTGCTTCGCCTGAGTCATTATAAGCAATTTGTCGTCCTCTTAAGGGAACTTTGGTGAGTGCATAAGTATGAACCCAATCGGTTGGACACCATAAATATGCTTGATTATCAATTATACGGTAAACACAATCTAAATCGTGTAAATCCAACTTATTAAAGTTTACTTTTATCCAATCTGCATCGAATTTATGAAGATGCTCTAAATCTTGAAAGTTTTTTGCATTGGATGGAATAATCCATTCTTGGGCTTTTTTAACAAAATGGTATTGTAAGCATGGTTTTGTTGTTTCAGAGCGTATTGAGCTAGATGATATATTTTGTTGATTGAGTAAAAGGGTGAACGGATTTCGAGCATTATCGACTCGTACTATTTCGCCTGTTTCTTCATCTTCAATCGTTAAATCATTATTAATTATGTAATCTAAAAATTCATTAACATAGACAACTAGTGAGCGTCTCTTAGGTTCAGATTCGATATTTTCAAGTATATCGCGAAAAGGTTTTACATCGAATTTTTCTTGTATGAGAAAAGCGTGTGGTGTTTGGCTTTTGTCATATTGTTCAATATAAAGACGGACAAAACGGCATAACTGACTTTCTTTAGTACCAGCTCCACGGGCCTGAGTCATAAACTCTTTTATTTTAATTGCCCATGCAACATAGTTTGGTGAAATAAAGTCAGGTTTAAAAGGTTCCGTTTTACCTAAAAAATCGTACCAATTTTCCCATTCATTTGGATAGATACCTTGTGGATCAAGTGGAAGGGTTGGATCATTTAATTTTAAAATAAAACTTTTATATTCTTTAGCATTTTTAAAATTTTTGCTTTCTATAAAGTTTTTTAATTCAACATATGAAATAAAATCGGCTATATCAAAAAATTCTTTGTAGCTAATCCATTCGTCATAAATTCTTTCGGGATGAGCAGGTAACCCATACTCTCTATATTTCTGTTTATAGAGTACTGAGTTTGTAATACCTTCATTTTTACAAAATTTTTTTAAAGAATCTAAGTCAGGAAAAGTCGAAAACTCTTTATTAAATCGTTTACTTTCAATTTGTCTGATTACTTGAGGTTTAATCATTTAAGCGCTCTCAACTTTTCTTGTACTTCTTCAATTGTTGGTTTTATATAAACTAGGCATGACGTTGGACTTTTATGATGCATGGCTTTTTGAATTTCGACTTGATTTAAACCAGCCTGACGCGCACGAAATCCATAAGCATGTCGATGTCCGTGCTCAGTTGTACCAATATCTTTCTTGCAAACAAGACCAATGCGTTCGATTGCATTTTTGTGTAATCTTTGAAAATTTTTTATAGTTTCAGGTTCCCCTAGCGTATTTGTAAATGCAAAAGGGTGTGGGTTACTTTTTGATGGTTCAATTCTTTGAAATTTTAAATAATTTGCCCATATCAATAAAAACTCTTTAGCTTTATCTGGTGGATTAAATACAACTTCAAAATAACCTTGTTTAGAAGTAAGTAATGGGCTTTTCCACCCTGCATATAAACGTTCTGTAAATGGGTAATTATTTCTAGGTTTGAACGATGTTCTGGATAAAAGAAACTCACGCCTATTTTTGAAATAAGTGTCTGGAGAAGCTCCTAGTTCAGGATGATAAACACGAACTAGAGCTTCTTGAGGGCGGCTTGGATTTAAAGTGATATCCGAGGTGTAAATATGAAAAATTTCACTTTTCCTTAATCCACCATAATTCATCAACATCGTAATCGCTTGCGATTTATAGTCGTATTCTCCTTTTTTTTCGAACCCT
Organism: Acinetobacter sp. ANC 4973; assembly: GCF_002135275.1. Taxonomy (NCBI): domain Bacteria; kingdom Pseudomonadati; phylum Pseudomonadota; class Gammaproteobacteria; order Moraxellales; family Moraxellaceae; genus Acinetobacter; species Acinetobacter sp. ANC 4973. The sequence goes on along the minus strand of NZ_NEGM01000027.1, from coordinate 805 downwards.
AAGTAAATCAATCTTTCAATTTGATCTTCAGGGAAACGAACTGCATATTCAAAATCAATCAGGTCTTCATTGAATGAACCAACCAAACGAACTTGCTGGCGTGATAAATCTTTTTTAGTTAAATGACTTAGAAAGACATTTGCTTGTTTATGATAATAAGCACACCAATTTAGGCGTTCTTCATAGTTTGTTGCTTTTCGAAATGGGTTTACACGACTTGTTGAATGTTCATCCTGCGACATCAGGAAATCAGTGTAATGTGTAATATGAAATAATAGATTATTGGTATCTCGGACTGTTCGTGGGCGCCAATACAGATCGAGAGTATCAGTACGAGTTGATGAATTAATAGTGCCTGTGATTAATGCCTCAGTGAAAGCTTTGAGCAATTTAGTTGCATTTTCTATGTGCGGAACAGAATTTATGTATTTCAGTAAAAGTTTAAGTGCATAGCATGATCGTTCTTTCCATGATTCACTTTTTGAATTAAACCAAGCCAAATATCGTAAATGAGAAATAATGACGCCTTTATCAGTCAAGATGCAGGGCAAGACCAAGCTTGTGTGAGTAGTAAAATCTTTGTAATTTACATAAATCTTTTTTACGTACGACATAATACTGTTATTCACAAATTGTTTTAATATATTTGTTTTTAATTTGTATAATGTCAATAAATATTTAAATCAAAATATCTATTGTTTTTATGAAATTTTAATATGTGGTATATGTTTATAATGTGATATGTATTAATAATGTGGTATATGTTTATAATATGATATGTGTTAATTTAATAATATTCCATGTA
>NZ_NEGM01000026.1:0-25301 GCF_002135275.1 Acinetobacter sp. ANC 4973 | reverse complement strand
AAACTTTGAGCTTTTCAAAGAAGAAAGAGAATCACGAGGCAGTCTTACATCTATTTTTGTTGAAATATAATCAGGATATGAAAAATAGGTGGATAACACGTTAAATTTAAACACTACCAATAATACATATCTGTTTGCGGTATTCTGAAGTTTTACGTCTTCAATCCCCTTCGCCTTAAAGCATTCTTTCTTGAAATTAAAATATTGATCTGCCAAATCGCTTATACATATGCTCAACACTTTCTTTTATCAAAATAAAAAACCTACTTACCTCTCCCAAGATAAGTAGGTTTAATCTACGCTGTAATTTTAGAATTTTTAAATTATTTATTTTCACTAAATATAGCGTTAAATTATTTCAATAATATGAAAGCCATTAAAAAAGCCCACATTTTTGTGAGCTTTTATTATTTATTTATCAACTATAAATCAGTACCAATAAATACACTTTCAATAAAAGCATTTGCATCGTGATCATCGAGTAATTCAATGTTTACGTCCAAATGAATAACTTCAGCGCCAGTTTTTTCTTTAAAATCAGCAAATTTTTGAGCAAGAAACTCTTGAATTTCATCTTCCAGCTTAGCTCTTTCAATACGATATTCTTCTAGTACTTCTTTCACAGCAATCACCCTAATTTTTAATTGTGCAATTAATTTACCATAAAGATCAAAAAAACCGGATCAATTACTCAACTTTCGTTGCTATTCTTAATTGGTATACGGTTTAGAAATAAAAAGCCATGACCTCATTAAAGATCACGGCATCATTTACTCTGTTAATCCTATAAAGAACAACCTGCTTTATTAGTATTTATAAGTTAATCCTGCAAATATTTGCTGACGTTCAACCATATATGTATCCGTTCCATTCGCTAACTTTTTATCAAGAAGGTTCGTTAAGCCTGCTCTGAGCGTAAGGCTATCACTATGCTCATAATTAGCAGCCAAACTCATGATTGTATGACGTTTTTGCATACTTGATGTAGCTGTAGTAGCAGTCAAATATTGCTTACCTTGGTATTGTGCAGCCAGTTCTAAACTTAAGGGATCAATTGGCTTCCAATTCAACGCAGAGTTAACAATTAACTTAGGTGTTGTAAGCAAAGGCGTATTTGTATCTTTATCTTTTGCTTCAAAGAAATACGTGGCATTGTTATTCCAATTCAAATTATTCATGATTGGATAATTTGCAACTAATTCTAGGCCACGTGTGATAGCAGAATTGATATTCTCATTACGAGTAAACCAATTTCCATAATAATAACCTAAAGGTGAGTAAGCAATTTTATTTTTAAAATCAGTATGGAAGTAAGTAATACCTAAATCCGAACCAAAACCTGAATAATTTATGCCAATTTCATAATTAGTACTTTCCTCAGGTTTCAAGTTGGGATTTCCTGTCATATAGCAACTACCACTCGTGTAGATATGTGGGGCATTTTTTTCGTCATACCATGTTCTCCCCAGTAGACCACGACAGCCATTACCTCCAGATCTTGTGGCTGCACCTGCTGTAGATTCTTTTACAGTTGGTGCACGAAAACCTTTAGCTACACCGCCTTTAATTACTAAATCTTCAGTTGGGCTATAAACTAAATACGCTCGTGGACTGTGGTGTGATCCATATTTATCATCATGATCTAAACGATTACCCACTGTTAATTTAAGGTTATCTAGCAGTGAAATATTATCTTCAACAAATAATGCCCAGCTTTTATTATCGACCGTAGGATTACTATAACTTTTTCCATCCCAGCTACCACCAGGAAGTGTCCCAATAGTACTGGTATTGGTAAGCTCTTGTTTTTTCCATTGGCCGCCCACTGTAATAGCTTGTTCCAGCAGGAAATCAAACGGCATGCTTAAACTGCCTTCGACGATCGTTTCATTTGACTTTGTTATTGAACCACTTAAACTTTGATCATAATCATTATAGTAGGCATTTAATTTTGATTTCCCTATCGCCCACTCACCTTCATGTGAAATTCCATAATTATTATGGGTTAGTTCGCTTGGTCCCCAACTTGTTTCTGATTCTGCACCTGTCAAAGCATTAACTTGAGAACCCTTTGTATTTTTTTGAATACTGTGACCTGCATCAAAACTAAGTGAATGCTTATCCGTTAGCTGATAATGCAGCATTGCATTGTAATTTTGGTCTTTTGATCCTGTTGTACCGTCTCCTGCTTTACGCTCTTTATCTGCTTCACGCTCAGTTAAACCCGCAGTTAAGCGCAAACCTAAATTATCAGTTAATGGGCCTGCCGCCATAACACCTGTTTGCACTGATGTGCCTAATTTTGAAGAAGTTGTAGGCTGAGTATAGTTTAGAGTGACATTTCCACCCCAAACATCTGGAATTTTTCGAGTAATAATATTAATTACACCACCCATCGCATCTGACCCGTAAAGAGAAGACATTGGGCCACGGACGACTTCAATACGTTCGATCATATCGGATGTAATCCAATTCAAGTCTTGACGACCTAAATCTGGACGGTAGCTTGTATCTCTAGAAGATCCTATACGCTTACCGTCAACTAAAATTAATGTGTAGTTGTCAGGTAAGCCACGTATTTTAATCTTAGAGCCATCTTTAGATGGACTTGTACCACCTGTTACACCAGGCACTTTACTTAATAACTGCCCAAGACTTGCTACTGGCTGCTTCTCAATATCTGCTCTTGTAATGACACTGATACTTGCGGGTGCTTCCTTAATATTGACAGCTTGGCTGCTGGCAGTCACCACAATGGTGTCTAACTTCACTGTTTCTTCTGATTTATCATTAGCATGAGCTGACACTGACAGGGCTGTTAGTACTGACATTGATAATGCAGTAAGAATTAAGTGTTTATTCATGTTTATACGCATCTTTAATTATGGAGAAATTACGAACCAATTGTTGCGTATTGTATCCACAAGCACCCATTGATGTAAATAATAATGATAATAATTATTATTTACATCAATGGGGTTGGGTAATGTCTTTCATGAAAAGCTCATAAAATTCACCCAATAATAAAAAAGCCCACATTTCTGTGAGCCCTACACGTCTTTCCGTGCTGTCAACAATTCACAATCTTCATCGATTGTTAGGACAGCTCTCCACCGACCTGATATAAATATACATGATTATCATTAACATTCAATACTTATTATCAATTGAATGTTAAAATATCAAGTAATACTAAATAATTTGAAACCATTCTTTCATTTAAAAATCTATTAGAGTTTCTTTAAAGGGTTGGACAGTCATTGAAAGGCTAATTAAATTGTTCCAATAAAGATCCACCTTGATCATGCAGACAATAAGAATAGCCAATCACTACCTTGAGCTATAAAATACTTTAAAAGTGATCTATTTGTAAATTACGCTTTCATTATTTATCTAACGACATAGATAAAGTTTTTAATGCGAAAAGTAAAAAGAAGATTTGAATTTAAATGGAAATTTCGTGCCTTCTTTAAAATCATGTTTCAATTTTGCTAAACGTGCTGCTTTTAATATTTCTTCATTCTTAAATTTCACACCATTAGTACTTAATAGCTTCGCATCTAAAACATTCCCTTGAGCATCAACTTGAAATTCTATCTCGGCAAAATAAAAATCGTGCTTTAATACATTACGCAGGTATTCAAAATCTTCACGACTAAAGTTAGGTTTAGGTGAAATAAACCAGTCAGGCTGAAGATTAGGTGCTTTAGACCCATCATTTAAAGTTACTTCATTATTCCCCATTATCAGCCTATTTAAAAAGTTGAAACCTGCATAAGTAGGGTTGCAAAAAGATGATCCTAATAACAAGATAAATAATATTTTTTTAGTTTTCATGAATCATCCCTAACTAAAAACCAATTACAATGAGGAAGGTATTATAATAAAAAACAATAAATCAAATACTTATATTAAAATCACTCCTTCTCTTCTTAGCTATATCATCCTAAAAACAGTTTATTATTCTTATATCACTTTAATTGGCTTAAATATTAAAAACCCGCTTAATCAAACCATCCAACTTTCTGGGGGGCAGATCATAATTAGCGGGTTCCATTTACGACTTGTCTTTATCTATTGAGTGAGGACTTGTAGTTTTATCTTGCTCTGGAGTATCAGTATCTCGTTTTTGGCATGCTGTCAGCCCAAGTGAGAGAATTAAACAAAAAATAGTTATATATTTCATAATATTCCTTATCTAAAAAATTATTCAAAGTACTGTGACGTTCTAAAAATTGCACCCATATTTACAACTTTCAAAATCAATTAAAAAGGCTTTTGGTATATTGCGCAATGTGATGTATGTAAGCAAATCACACCATTTTAGTCATGGATCTTGCTCAACTGTAATTTTGCTTGTCTATATCTTTGTCAGCTTGAATGCGGGTAAAGCTTTCCTGTGAGCCAATTTTGACTTTATCATTTTGTCTTGTTGGTCGCTTGGATTTGACTTTTGATTTAGATCATCTGGCTGCTTCAGATATAAAATTTTCTACAGTTTCAAATAATTAATTTACAGCAGTCCTTGCCTGTCTTTGGTCATGAAATATATTATCTAAATAACCTAGCTCACGTTGTACATCAATCAATGTCTGTACTAATGTGCCTAATTTCGGCTAAGTTAGCTCATTATTTTGAGAAAGTTACTCAATTGTCTATTGAATCAATTCTGTAAAAATCATTATTGAAAAGCCCAAACCTAGACCCCAAAAAAATAGCTTTTTTATTATTTTTTCCTCCCTCAATTTTATAAATTAAAACAAAGACTAATCTTTATAATAAAAACCACCCGAAGGTGATTTTAACTTAGATTTACACATTAAATTGAATATATTTTTCTATTTTTAGGATGGTGAAAACAGCTATCTAAGGTGAGTTTAATTACCTGCCCATCAATAACAATTCTATTTGATGGTTGATAGATATTGCCGCCAATATTTGAATCTAAACCACGATTAGGTTTTGGTTCATAAATTCTCTTAATTATAACAGTATCTCCCTCATCATTAGATGCGGTAACTTCTTCAAGCTTGTAGTGATTAGACATAAATCTCCCCTCTTCAAAATACTACAACTATTAAATCAAAAATAAATGAATTTATTATGAAACTCATCACAGCCCATTTCTAATATTTTTATCGAATATTTATTACACCAAATCTTTCAATCACTTTACTTCTTTTAAATTTCACACAATATTTCGTAAAACTTTCTAATTTATCTCTATACAAAAAAAACCCACACATGGAAGAGTGGGCTAAAACTAAGAACACCTTGGAAGGCGTTAGAAACCACAGCTAGTTTCTGATTATCATTATCATTTAAATAAAGCAGCCTCACAGTGGCAAAATATATCAAAAAACAAAAATAATGCCAACTAAATCAAATTACTATCTACACTTAATTAATTATTTAGAATAAGTAAAAAGCTCGATCTACTGACCGAGCTTTTGTCACTATATAAATCTGAGAGTCGCTAATTAAAATCACGCTTATTCATGAGGTTACTTTAAAGAAATTACACAGTAATATTCTCAAACTTAACATTTTCATCTAACTGAGAATTTTTAGTGCTTTCATCAAGCTGAGCGTTTTTTGGATTTTGCTTCCTATTCTTCATCTTCTTATAGCAATATCCCGCTGCCACACCTGCACCAATTAGAGCTAACAATTTCATCACTCACCTCAAAACAAAAAACATGGGAATACAAACCCTATCACCCATTCTTATAGCTTTGCACCTTAACTTAGATTGTTTTTTGTATGAGATGTGAATCTAGGTACCGAAGAACAAAAGATGCTCTTACACAGTCATAAATCAACCTAATCCAGTATCATCTAAAAAGCCTAATTGTCTATCTTGCTATTTTCATCTTTTGGCAAGGTTGTTTACACGAATCGTGTCTTCTTTGATTTTTTAAGGTCAATCAAGATTTTCTCCTCCACATCATTCTGATCACGTTCAAAAAGATCATCTAAACCCTTTCAACCGTCTGGATCAATTCAATCAGAACTGGTTCTAATTTATCATTAAAGAATTGATCCAATAGAGATTGCTTGACTACAGTTTTAACTACTCTAAAGGCTGAATCGTCAAAGGTTTTGGAAAAACTGGGAATTTAGTGATTATTGCTTATGACGGTGATAAAGCCCCGACTTTCAAAAAATTAATTATTGAATCTAGCGGTGAATATTTAAAACCACTCAACCCTGAATGATATAAAATAACAAATACAAGCTATTGTATTATATAAATTAGTTTTCTGAATTAATACTGCACTAACTTGAACTATATCTGAATATTGCTTTAGATTATCATAAAGAGAAATATGAACTCACTTATGCCTCATGAAAATAAAACCACCCAATGATGAAATTAGGTGGTTTTTCTATTTAGATGACTTTTATTTTTGAATCATTGATTAATGAACGTTATATCAGAGTTTCTTCCAAATCATATTGCTAACAGTATTACTATTTTTAGCTTTACCTTGGACTTTTATTTGATCTCCTGAAGCATTTAGACGGGCATCAATATTATATACTCGCCCATCCTGTGGGTTGACCCACACTCCTTTGCTGAATTGCTGATTACTGGCATCTGCAACAAGCCCTTTTAGTGCCTCCATTCCAAAAATCGGCTGATTTTTCAATGCACCCTGACATTTGGTACACACTTCAGTCATTGGTGTACCTGGTAAAGGATAGTTTTTAGTAATGACAGCACTATATTGCTGTGTTTTTGAATTTTTACGGATCACGATATCTGAGATATAATAACCAGTATAGTCATCTATAACCTTCCACGTACCAATTAACGGATCAAAAGGCATAGCAGATAATGGATTAATAAGTCCAAGGAGTAGTGCAACAGCACCAATAAATTTAAGGTTCATAAAAAGATATTTACAATTCAGGGGAAAAAGAAGCACAGTTGTGCGCAAAGTACGCGAGATTATAACAATTATTTTTTTTACAAAGACAATAATTTCATTAAAATTAAATATATAGTTGATAAATAAATTAAGAGATTAAACAAAAACTCAAATCAGAATATTAACTTTTTTAGTCAAAATTAGGATTTATTTTGATTATCATACTGTTTAATTACGATCAGGCTAAGACAAGATAAAATATGGTCTGCAATAATTATTTTTAGTTTATTTTATTTAATATCAATATCTTATCAACATTAATTCTATATAAGAAGCCTATAACAACACCTCCCTTTAATACTATGAATAGTATTAAATCACACAAGGCCCACTTTGGTGGTTTTTTAATATCTTCCACTATTCGTTTCAAACCTGATAAAATTTATACACTGAACAAGAACGTGGTGAACATATGAAAATGGAAACAGCTTTCATCTCACTAATCATCGCTATCGTCATTATTATTCTTATTACTATGTACAATAAAAAGCGCTGATTTAAAAAATGGAATTTTCAAATCTACTTTGATATGAATTTTCTTTATAATTCTCAATTCAATAAAATCAAAATGATGAGAGAAAAATACTGCCGACTCTACTTCTTGCACTTCTTATTACAAACTGCTAAAAGCAATGAGAGAAAGTAATGCCATCTGAACCAGTCAAAGTATATGAGTTTGCTAAAACTCAATATTAAGCTATTATTTTTAGAATCTTATCCATTTTACTTGCACTATTTTCTTTAATAATATTTGATAAAATAAATCTGGACTCAATTTTTTTGTTTAAAACATGAAAAGTAGTGCTGGGAAAATACTAAATCATTTTTTTGATATTAATTTTTACTATTAATGGCAGGATAATTAGATGAATAGTGCTGAATTTAAAAACTTCGAAGAAGCTGGTCAGGCTGTTTTAAAATTTTTATATCAAAAATTTGGTTTTAATTTATGGATGATTACTCGTACTGAGGGTGATGATTGGATTGTGCTTCAAAGTGAAGATAATGGATATAACGTTCAACCTGGTCAAGTATTTCGTTGGGCTGACTCTTTCTGTTCACATATGGTACAAGGCAAAGCCCCTAAAATTGCTCCCCGATCAGAAGATATTCCACTTTATGTTAATGCACCCATAGCTAAGCAAGTAGAGATCAAAGCATATATTGGCCAACCACTTACAAAAGAAGATGGTTCTCTTTTTGGTACGCTCTGCGCGATTGATCCCAAGCCTCAATCAGAGGCAATAATAAAAGAAGCCGGACTAATTGATCTATTAGGTCAAATGCTAAGTTATATTTTACAAGGAGAATTACGAGAAGTTGAACAAATACGCCAACGTGAACGCTTTAAAGAAGAAGCTCTAAACGACTCATTAACGGGATTATTTAACCGAAGAGCGTGGGATAAGTTGGTCAATTTGGAAGAAGAACGTTGTAAACGCTATGGACATCCTACTGCAATTTTAATGATTGATCTTAATAATTTGAAAACTGTAAACGATAGTTTGGGACATACTGCGGGTGATGAACTCATTCAAAAGGCAGCGACGGCTTTAAAAGGTTGTGTACGCAGTAATGATATTGTGGCTCGTTTGGGTGGAGATGAATTTGCGATTCTGAGTATTGAAAATAATCAAATAAATGCAGAAAGTTTAGTAAATAGAGTTCTTCAGGCTTTTGCAGAAGCGAATATCAGTGCTGCTATTGGTCTTGCTATGCGCAACCCTCTTAATGGATTATTAAAAACGCTGCAAGAAGCAGATGAGAAAATGTACGCGCATAAGAAAAAGATTAAGTCTTAAAGCTTTTGAAAAAATTAAACTTTTTAAGTAACCCGAATCCTGTTTAAGCGGATGCTTCCATAGTTTGAATCATCGGCTTATTTTGATGACAAAAATGTATTCAAATCAACAGGTGTTTCCCACATTACTGAAGCATGCGTCAGGACACTGCGTATCTGTAATAATTCATGAAGAATAGTACTAGGCACAACAGGACCAACTTGCACTTTCGGACAATACGTTTTCCTTAAAGCAACATGGTCTGATAAATCCATACTGTTTAATTTCATGATAGACTTTTTAGCTATTGGAAATTTCTTGATTAGCTTTAAGGCATTTACTTTCGTTTTACTATAGACCCCTTCTGTTTCATTCAGGTATAAGTCTATGGCGTCGGATAGTCTTATGCTTTTCTCATATTGATTACCGTTCAAAATGTCTGGATTATTCTCAATTTCAACTTCACGCTTTTTGACCCACTTTTCAGCAATGCGTTTTGTACTAAACGTTTTACTTTCTTTATATGCGGGAAAGTCTTTGCGGTTTATGCGTATTTCTGCTCTGTATCGTAAAGTCCCGTCTGAGAGTGATCTTTGAACTATTGTTCCCATAAAATTTACGCCTTGAGCATTTTTTTCATTATGGCGTAAATCAGGGCCTAAATATAAACACGTTCGCGCAGCAAAATCGGTGTTCACACAGGTTCGAACGTGTAGTAAGCTATCAATCAAGATATTGTTTTTGATACAAAATTTATAAATTACTGAAATTTAATATTATTAAGGTTTAAAGGTGTAACTTATGTTGAAGTGGTTTGAAAAACTTGTCGATCCTTATCCATCTAAAGGTTTAACTGAACCACTTCCAACCCGTTTCTTCCCTTTCGTTTGGCAAGCTGCAACAGGTGTTCGCCCCTATTTATTATTGTTGGTATTATGTACTGCTGGAGCTGCGAGCTTTGAAGCAGTACTTTATGCAAAAATTGGTGATTTAGTAAACTGGTTAAGTAAAAGTCAACCTGAAACATTCTTAGCTGAACATACACAAAATTTGACTCTTTTGACCTGTATTCTTTTTGCCAATATTTTCTTTGCAAGTTTTCAATCAATTATTAAACATCAAATTCTTTACAGCACCTTTCCAATGCGCCTGCGCTGGCGCTTTCATAATTTATTACTACAACAAAGTCTGGATTTTTTCCATAATGATTTTGCTGGTCGCCTATCTGCCAAAGTTATGCAAACTTCGCTCGCAGTACGTGAGTTTTGGGTGATTTTAGGTGACATGCTGGCTTATGTCGTGATCTATTTCGTGACCATTAGCTTTGTATTGGGCGCAATTTCCCCAATGTTGATTTTGCCTCTGATGCTTTGGTTAGTACTGTTTATTGCGGCAGCTTGCTTTTTCATTCCTCGTTTAAGCCGAATTTCCAATAAACAAGCCGATGCTCGTGCGGTCATGACGGGGCGCGTAACCGATGCTTATACCAACATTCAAACCGTTAAATTATTTGCCCATGCGGGTCATGAAAGCCAATATGCCAAAGAGTCTATGCAAGGCTTTATGACCACGGTTTATCAGCAAATGCGTTTAGGGGTGCAGTATGAAATCAGCATCAACTTATTGAGTGTGGTTTTATACGTTGGGGTTTTAGGCACAGCCATTTGGCTTTGGATCAACGGGCAAGCGGAATTGGGGATTATTGCGGCAACGACAGCCATGATTTTAAAACTTAATAGCATTGCTGAATTTATGATGTGGCAAACATCTGCACTCTTTGAAAATGTCGGAACCATTCAAGATGGCATGAAAACACTGGGTCGCCCTATTAACATCCAAGACAAAAAAGATGCTGCCCCATTACAAGTGCCACAAGGTGAAATCAAATTTGAAGATGTCAGCTTTGCTTATAACAATAAAAATGTGATTGATCATTTAAATTTAACCATCAAACCGGGTGAAAAAATTGGTATCGTGGGTCGTTCTGGTGCTGGAAAATCTACACTTATCCAATTGTTATTGCATTTTTATGAGATTAACCAAGGTCGTATTTCGATTGATGGTCAAAACATTCAAGATGTAACTCAAGACAGTTTGCGTAAAAGTATTGCCTTGGTGACCCAAGACACCTCTTTATTACACCGTACCGTGGCTGAAAATATTAAATATGGTCGTCCCGATGCAACAGATGAACAAATGTTTGAAGCTGTTCGCAAAGCCAAAGCAGAAGATTTTATTCCTCAACTCACCGACTTACGGGGTAAATCGGGTTATGAAGCCTATGTTGGTGAACGCGGTGTAAAGCTCTCTGGTGGACAACGTCAACGGATTGCCATCGCACGCGTATTTTTAAAAGATGCACCTATTTTAATTTTAGATGAAGCAACCAGTGCTTTAGACTCTGAGGTTGAAGCTGCAATTCAATCCAGTTTGGATGAATTAATGAAAGGAAAAACAGTCATCGCAATTGCACATCGACTTTCAACCATTGCACAAATGGATCGTTTGATTGTATTAGATCAAGGACATATTGCAGAACAAGGTACGCATGATGAACTGGTCGCACTAGGTGGAATTTATGCCCATTTATGGCAAAGACAAACAGGCAGTTTTTTAATCGAGCAACAAGCTTTGAAGAAAAAGGAATTGGATTAATGTTGTATTTAGAAGATATAAAACTGGGTGATTGTTTCATAAGTCGTGAATATGAAATGACATTAGAAGAAATTAAACAATTTGCCCATGCTTATGATCCACAAATTTTTCATACCGATGAAGATCAAGCCAAAGCACATCCTATTTTTCAAGGTATTGCCGCAAGTGGATGGCATACTTCTGCGGTAACAATGCGCTTATGGACAGAATGTTTTCCTGTCGCTTACGGACTGATTGGTTCAGAATCCAGTATTCGCTGGCCAAGACCAACTCGCCCTAACGATAAAATTCATGTTGAAGTTGAAATTGTTGCGATTACGCCATCAAAAACCAAAACTGACCGCGCTATCGTGACCTATGTAACGCAAACATTGAATCAAAATAATGATGTTTTATTAATTTCTACGACAAAAATTGTGGTCTTTAAAAAAGAATTTAAAGCGGCTTAATTTGAAGACTTTAAAATAATTGTCGAACAATTTTAATAGAATACTGTTTCTTTTCATGCCAATATGAAAATCAACAAATAGAAAAACAATGAAAGTGCAATGGATAGCGCATGAAAACGATTTCTCCAAAACAAGATCAAGGAATCCCCGGTGTTTACGGTCTGCTCCTCTTAGATGTCGTGTCTCGTTGGGGCTACAATGCTGAAGCATTGTTTACACCCTTTCATTTAACCAGTGAGCTATTGGCGGATCCAGATTTTCGTATTCCAACATCGGTTGCAAATGAGTTGGTGAAACATGCTCTACGCTTAACAGGAGAACCGACTTTAGGTTTTCATTTAGGCACGCAAATGCGAATCTCGATTCATGGTTTTATTGGCTATGCCATTATGACTGCACATGATATTACGGATGCTTTGGTGTTAGCCAATCGCTTTATTCAGCTCCGTATGCCCTTTTTACAGCTTTATTTTTCCACCTTTGGTGAGAAAGCAACGCTGCAATTACAATGTGATTTTGATATTGAGCCTTTACGGACGGAAATTACCATTGCTCTGACTTTTGGCATCATCACTATGGCGAAAGCTTTAACAGATTGTGATGATTTATCGGGTGATATAGATTTTGATTTTGCTCAACCCTCTGGTTTTGAACGCTATATCAATAAGTTTCCATCCCATAACTTCCGTTTTGAACAGCCACATTTATTATCAAGTTTTGATAAAAAATACCTCAGTTTTAAAATGGTGAATGCCGACCCAATTGCCAGTCAAATTGCGATTAATCAATGTGAAGCTGAATTGTCTGCATTAGGCGAACGACGACGCCTAGCTATGCGTGTACGTGACATTTTGACCAAATCAGAACAACATTATTTAAGTATTGAAAATGTCGCAGACCGTTTACATATGTCTGATCGGACTTTAAAACGTCAGTTGGCTGCCGAAGGAACTTCTTTTTCAACCTTAGTCGATGAAGTCCGCTATCGTCATGCAACATCGCTCCTTTCACGAACAGATTACACCTTGGAACTCATTGCAGATGAACTTGGCTACAGCGATGTTGCCAATTTTAGTCGGGCATTTAAGCGTTGGAGTGGTCGTAGCCCAAGCAATTGGCGTAAAGATCCTTATTTATAAACTTTCGTTTTGATCAAAAAACATGTATAAAACATGGCAAAAATGATTTGAATATTTTAAAGGAGTCATCAATGAATCATCCTTCAGAGTTGAAGTATGCAAGTACCCACGAATGGGTCAAAATTGAAGGTGATCTGGTCATTACAGGTATTTCTGACCATGCACAAGATGCATTGGGGGATTTAGTTTATGTAGAAATGCCTGAACTCGGTCAGCAAATTACTGCAGGTCAGCAAACTGGTGTGGTCGAATCAGTTAAAACAGCATCCGATATTCATGCACCTATTTCAGGTGAAGTGGTTGCAGTGAATTCAAGCCTTGAAGATGATCCAGACTTTGTCAATGATGATCCATATGGTAAGGGCTGGATTTATAAAATTAAGCCAAACGATATGGCTGATATTAATCAATTACTCTCAAGCAGTGAATATGAAGCAGGCTTATAACCTAAGTCTTCAGCATCAAAAATCAGCCTTTATGGCTGATTTTTTTATTTATGTAGAAACATAATAATAAACAACTAAAAATCACATTGTGATTTTTTATCAAAAAAAACATTAACCTAACCACATATATAATCAATAATTATTAAAATACTATACTTTTCAATAAAAATATTCTAAACTTTATAACATCTAACGACTATTTAACTTATCTCTAATCATTACAACAATGATATTCCTAGCTTAAGAAGAATTGTTTAATAAGCCTCGTTAGCCGTATATCATTTATGATTATCTAGGTAAGTTATGTCTTCAGAGAATGCCGAACAACTGTGGAATAAATCATTTATTCTATGTCTAGCCAATAACCTTTTTTTGTTTGTGTTTTATTTTGCACAAACGACTATCTTGCCCATTTATATTTTAAATGAATTACATGGCACGTTAGCACAAGCGGGTTTAGCCATGACCTTATTCATGGCATCATCCATTGCAGTTCGCCCTTTTAGTGGATTAATCATTGAAAAATTTGGACGTAAAAAAACACTCTATGTTTCCGAAGCCTTATTTTGTCTATTCTCTTTTGCCTATTTATTTGCAGATAATCTAACTATTCTCTTGTTCATTCGGTTTTTACATGGCATTTGGTTTAGTATCTTAACCACTGTGGCCGTCCCGATTGCTCATGACTTTATTCCTGCAAAACGTAAAGGTGAAGGCATGGGATATTTTGTCATGTCGATTAATTTAGGGATTGTCCTTGGGCCACTACTCGGTCTTAGTTTAATTCAACCCTTTGCATACACCACAGTTGCAGGAATTCTTGCTGCAATTATTTGCCTCGGTTTTATTTTTTGCTTCATGATTCCAATTCCAGCAGAAACTAAATCGGCAATCACTCAAGTAAAGCGCCGTTTAACGCTGCAAGATTTTGTCGAAAAAAAAGCACTCCCTGTTTCAATTATGGCAATGATCATCTCTTTTTCTTATGCCAGTATTATGTCGTTTATTTCAACATTTGCAGAATCAAAAAATTTACTGCCCTACGCCAGTTTATTTTTTGTGGTCTTTGCAATTTCAATGATGAGCCTACGACCAATTACAGGGAAAATTTATGATCGAAAAGGTGCAAATTATGTGGTTTATCCTGCTATTGCCCTATTCTCAATTGGACTGATCATTTTAAGTCAAATCACTTCAGTCGCTGGTTTGATGATTGCTGCAATATTTGTCGGAATGGGTTTTGGTTCAGCTCAACCTTGTTTACAAACCCTTTCTATTCAGCGTTCAGCGAAAGATCGAATTGGACATGCAACATCTACTTTTTTTACCTGTTATGACTTAGGTATTGCACTTGGATCAATTTTATTGGGTCTTGTGATTGTTCAGCACAGCTATAGCTTTGCATATTTACTTTGTGCATTTATTACCGCATTAAGCTTAGTATTTTATAAATTATATGTAGATCAACCGAAAGCATCTTAATCATGTAAAGTCATGATCGTGCGGATGAAGTCGACTTATTGCAAACAATTGAACATTTTTAGTGTCTTAAATTGCTTCATCTCGAAGTCTAAATAAACTGGGCATGATCCAAGATTGGAATCATGCCCATTCAATAAATCAACACACTAAAAAATTTATTTTTTAACTGGAAGTCACAGATTCTTGTTTCGTATCGCTTTCATCGGCATCACCCTCTTGTTTCATGCTAAATGATGAAGCTGGAGTTACAGCGGCTTGATCTGATCGGGTACTTTTTAATTTAATCTGTAAACGTAATTCATTCATAGAGTCAGCATTACGTAACGCTTCTTCATAACTGATTGAACCCTCATTATAAAGATCAAATAAAGCCTGATCGAAGGTTTGCATACCTAGTTCGCGTGACTTTTTCATGATTTCTTTAAGTTCATGAAGCTGACCTTTAAGAATATTATCGCCAATCAATGGTGTATTGAGCAAAATTTCAATGGCTGCACGACGTCCACGACCATCTTGAGTACGGACTAAACGCTGAGAAATAATCGCTTTCATATTTGAAGATAAATCCATCAATAATTGATTTTTTCGTTCTTCAGGGAAAAAGTTAATGATTCGATCTAGTGCTTGATTGGCATTATTGGCATGCAAAGTACCTAAACATAAATGCCCTGTTTCAGCAAATGCAATGGCGTGTTCCATCGTTTCAGTATCACGGATTTCGCCAATCAAAATTACATCAGGTGCTTGGCGTAAAGTATTTTTCAAAGCATTGTGCCATGAATGACTATCGACGCCCACTTCGCGGTGGGTAATCATCGATTTCTTATGTTTATGCACATATTCAACCGGATCTTCAACCGTAATAATATGCCCTGCTGAATTTTCATTACGATGATCAATCATGGCTGCTAAAGATGTGGATTTACCCGAACCTGTTGCACCAACAACTAAAATTAAGCCCCTTTTTGCCATCATCACATCTTTGAGTGATTCTGGTAATTTTAACTGGGCAAAATTTGGAATTTCTGCGGTAATGGTACGAATCACCATACCCACTTGTAATTGTTGTTGGAACACATTAATACGAAAACGTGAAACATTGGGAACACTAATGGCAAAATTACACTCAAGTTCTTTTTCAAATTCCTGTCTTTGAGTCTCATTCATTAAACTATAGGCAAATAATTTTGTTTTATCGGCAGTTAAAGCCTGTTGCCCAATAGGTTTCATCAATCCTTGGTGTTTAATACTAGGTGGAAAATCTGCTGAAATAAATAAGTCAGATCCGCCATATTCCACAACTTTGGTCAGCATATGAAATATTATTTTACGCGCTTCTTCCAATAATTCGGCACTGTACATATTTTTCCCCATTAAACATTATTTAAAGTACTAAATAACAATTGCATATCGTTAGTTATGTATTTATTAAACAATTAGTTATTACTTAGTATCAATTTTTAATATTGTGCATAAAGAAGCGCGATGACTCAAATTTGTTAATTTTAATTGGTTAAAAGAATTTTAAAAAATTGTATATCACATCAACAAAGCCGTGATCTAAATTTAAACATCTAACATAAATGGACAGATTTCAAAAAATGAAGCCCTTTTAAAAGAGCTTCATTGCAATATAACCATGTTTTTAGCCGTATTAAGCACTACGTTTCAATTGAGACACACGTAAGGAGTTTGCTACGTCCAATAAAAGCTGATGTGTTTTATCCCAACCTAAACAACCATCTGTTACAGATTGACCATACGTCATTTCACATGAAATTTTTTGCTGCCCATCTTGTAAATGACTTTCTAGCATCACACCACGTACATTGCTGTGTGCACGTTCAGCCACAATGGTACGTAACACTTCAGCTTGTACTAATGGGTTTTTATGACTGTTACCGTGACTACAATCAATCACTAAAGCGGGTAATTCAGCTTTGCTTTTTGCTTTAATTTTTTCAATTTCAGCCAATTGATAATTAGGACCTGAATTTGCACCACGTAAAATCAAGTGTGCTGCTCTATTGCCTTGTGATTCCAAAATACAAGGTAAACCAGACTGGCTCATGCCCATGAACTGGTGTGAGTGAGATGCAGATTGAATCGCATCAAGTGCAATTTGAATTGAGCCATCCGTGCCATTTTTGAAACCAATGCTGTATGGCATGTGGCTTGAAATTTCACGATGAATTTGTGATTCACTGGTACGTGCACCTATTGCACCCCAAGCCAGTAAGTCATCGAAATAAGCTGTTGCCATAGGGCTTAAAATTTCAGCTGCAATCGGCAAACCCATATCAATAATTTGTAAATACAACTCACGTGATTTTTCTAAGCCCAATTGCATATTCGATGAATTATCTAAATTTGGGTCATATAGAAAACCTTTCCAACCAATCGTGGTTCGTGGTTTTTCAATATATGCACGCATGACGAGAAAAATTTGATCTGAGACTTGGCTTTGTAATTGTTGTATTTTTTGAGCATATTCAAGTGCAGAAATGGGGTCATGAATTGAACATGGACCTGTCACAATCATCAAACGATGATCTTTGCCTTCTAAAATATTTTGAATTGTCTGACGCTGATCGGCAATTTGTTGCGCCAATTTTGCCGACAAAGGCAATTGCGCCTTCAATTGATAAGGCAAGCTTAAAATGGTTTCTTTTGTAGTCGTTTGAGTCTGTTGTAAAGCAGTATTTAAAGCATTCATGGAACTTTCCTAGGGACTGTTTTTTCAGTCCAATCTTTTATTTGAGCGTTATGGGTCTAATGGATTGCGTCATCATTTGATTAAAGTAAAACCAATAAAAGTTGCTAAAATATGAATAAGTTAATGTTTCCATGAGGTAACTCCAAAAAGTGTAAAAAAATAAAGCATAAAAAAACCTGATCAGGGTTGCCGATCAGGTATTAACTTGGTGGGCAACCATTTTTTGCCCGAACGCATTCAGGCAATTATCTAAATTGCCAAAAATAATAAGTCGCGTTTGAGATTGCTGGTTGCTTTAACATCTTTATTTCTTCAAAAAAGTATGTATCTTGAGATAAAAATACGCTGTATTTATACATTTGACAATAGTTTTATACAAAATAAAATGACATAAATCAGTTAATCTTTACTTAACTTAGACCTATGGAACATTTCTGATTGCGGTCAAGGTCATCAAATGCATTCTGCCATAAACACAGCATATGCTTGATTCAACATCCCCTATTTTGAATCCGTTATGTCTTAAAATAAGCAAGTTTAAAAATAAGAAAATAACAGACAATCGATTGGCATTAAAAGATAAAATACGGGCTATAGCAAAAGCTTAATTTGTTTACTACATATAATGAAGGATGTATTCATGTTCCAACATGTTGATACTTATGCAGGTGATCCGATTCTTTCTTTGATGGAAGAGTTTGGTAAAGATGAACGAACAAAAAAAGTTAACTTAAGTATTGGGCTTTATTACAATGAGGACAATATTGTTCCGCAGCTCAATGCCATTAAAGCCGCATATAAAAAGATTGAACCAAGTAATGACAAGGTCAAACTGTATTTACCCATGGATGGTTTGAAATCTTATAATGCAGCAACTCAAGCCCTTGTTTTAGGCGAACATAGCCAAGCTCGCCTAGAGGGTCGTGCAGTGACCATTCAAACTTTAGGTGGCTCTGGCGCGCTTAAAGTCGGTGCTGATTTCTTAAAAAAATATTTTCCTGAATCCGATATTTGGGTCAGCCAACCGACTTGGGAAAACCATATTGCGATCTTTAATGGCGCAGGGATTCACTCACACTTCTACCCTTACTTTGATGCTGCAACCAACGGTGTAAATGTTGCTGAAATGCTGGAAAAATTAAGCAAACTTCCAGCTAAAAGCATTGTGTTATTACACCCTTGTTGTCATAACCCGACAGGTGCAGATTTAACCCCTGCGGAATGGGATCAAGTGATTGCAGTCTTAAAAAAACAAGACCTAATTCCATTTTTAGATATTGCCTATCAAGGTTTTGGTCAAGGCTTAGAAGAAGATGCATATGCGATTCGCGCTTTAGATCAATCAGGAATGAATTTTATTGTCAGTAATTCATTCTCTAAAATTTTCTCGCTTTATGGTGAGCGTGTGGGTGGCTTAACGTTTGTTTGTGATGATCAAGCCACGGCACAAAAAGTATTGGGGCAGCTTAAAGCTACTGTACGTCGTATCTATTCAAGCCCAGCAACGACTGGTGCATTATTGGTCGATAACGTACTTAATGATGCTGCTCTCACTGCACAGTGGGAAGCTGAGCTGAAAGAAATGCGTGAACGTATTATTAAAATGCGTCATATTTTAAATGACAAATTAAGCCAAGCATTGCCTGAACATGACTTTAGTTATTTGGTTAAACAACAAGGTATGTTTAGCTATACAGGTTTAACGGCTGAACAAGTCGATATTTTAAAAGACAAATACGGTATTTATTTAGTGCGTAGTGGTCGTATGTGTGCCGCGGGTTTGAACTTAAATAATATTGATTATGTTGCTGAGTCTATTGCCGAAGTGATTAAAGCAACCGCTTAAAATACGCCGCTAAAAAACGGGCAAATTGCCTAATGCCAGTCAGTTAAGAAATTGATTGGCATTTTTTTTTGACTTCATAATAATATTCGATACGCGAAAACGTCATCCGCAACTGTTCGAGGCAAAACTATTTTAAAAAAGTAAGGTTTCTGCGATTAATTAATCAGTAAAAGGGATTTGACGAGTTTTGCGGATGACAAATGCCTTTGGTTACTTTGGGCTTATCCAAAGTAATCAATGAGCTCCAAGTATTTGATTTAAAAATATAAGACTCCATTGTGAATAACTAAAAAGCTAAGGAGTTAATTGTAACCCTCCTTAACCAATCAGTATTAGGCAATCTGCCCGTTTTTATTATTAGTACAAATCAATCTTGAAAATGCACCACTGAACGAATAGATTTACCTTCATGCATCAAATCAAATGCTTCATTAATTTGATCTAACCCCATGGTATGCGTGACAAAAGGTTCAAGCTGAATATCGCCTTTCATTGCATCTTCAACCATTTTAGGCAGTTGAGTGCGCCCTTTCACACCACCGAATGCCGTGCCTTTCCAAGTACGGCCAGTGACCAATTGGAATGGACGAGTCGAAATTTCCTGCCCTGAACCTGCCACACCAATAATCACCGATTGTCCCCAACCACGGTGCGCACATTCAAGCGCTGAACGCATAACATTGACATTACCAATACATTCAAATGAATGGTCTACGCCCCAGTCTGTCATTTCTACAATCACTTGTTGAATCGGCTTGTCATAATCTTTTGGATTTAAGAAGTCAGTCGCACCAAACTCTTCAGCCAGTTTGAATTTCTCTGGGTTCATGTCAATTACAATAATACGCCCTGCTTTGGCTTGACGAGCACCTTGTACCACAGCAAGACCAATGCCGCCTAAACCAAAGACTGCGACTGAATCACCTTCTTGTACTTTGGCCGTGTTATGCACAGCACCAATGCCTGTGGTTACGCCACAACCCAATAAACAGACATGTTCAGGATTTGCATCAGGATGAATTTTCGCCAAAGACACTTCAGCAACTACGGTATATTCACTAAAGGTTGAACACCCCATGTAGTGATAAATAGGCTGACCATTATAAGAAAAACGTGTCGTGCCATCAGGCATTACACCTTTACCTTGAGTCGCACGAACAGCCACACAAAGATTGGTTTTTCCAGATTTACAGAATAAACACTCGCCACATTCAGCCGTATAAAGTGGAATTACATGATCACCCGCTTTGACACTGGTCACACCTTCACCCACTTCTATTACAATCCCTGCACCTTCATGACCCAGTACCGCTGGAAAGACACCTTCAGGATCATCACCCGACAAAGTAAATGCATCGGTATGGCACACACCTGTATGGGTGATTTTAACCAGAACTTCACCTGCCTTTGGTGGAGCAACATCTAGTTCGACAATTTGAAGCGGTTCACCTGGACCAAATGCGACTGCTGCACGTGATTTCATGAGATAACGATCCTTTATTTAGTTCTTTAACAGATGAGCTACAGTAACCGCTTTTTATTATCAGATTCAACCTTTAACATGATGATAATATGTACTTATAACTTAATGACGCCATAATAATTATGCTAATTAAACCATTCATTCATTTTGTCATGTTTTCTTTAGCACTCATTACGTTGACGGGGTGTAGTTTGCCTATGAATCAATCAAATAAACAACCACCTATTCAAATTCATGCAGAACACTGGTTAAACGGTTCAAATGTCGACATACAAATAGCGCAAGGCTTAACGGCTTATTTGGCTTTGGACGATGCTTTTATCAGCATTGCCTCAAGACTGCATCTAATTAATAAAGCAAAATATAATATCGATTTACAGTATTACATTTGGGAAGATGATTCGATTGGGCATCTCATGCTGGCTGAACTTTTAAAAGCAGCAGATCGTGGGGTCAAGGTTCGGCTATTGATTGATGATCAGAACGGAACCAAACTTGATGCCACTTTAAAACAACTTGCAGCACATCCAAATTTTGAAATTAAATTATTTAATCCCTATAAATTTAGAAAACTACGGGTCATTGATTATGCATTTCGTTTAAAACATATTAACCATCGTATGCACAATAAACTTATTATTGCCGATGGTGCCATTGCGGTTACTGGTGGTCGTAATATTAGCCGTGAATATTTCGATGCCAGTGATAATTTTCAATTTACCGATATGGATATTTTGTTCTATGGTACTGCTGTTGACCATGCCAATGACGTTTTCCATGCGTTTTGGAATGACAACTTAAGTTATTCAGTGCCACAACTTTTGGGCGATGGCAATCAAGAACAGCTTGCTAAATTGCGTCAGTATTATGAACTTACTGCTTTACAAAAAGATCAGTTAAAAAAACGCATTGAATTAGCCGAAAAACAAATCAATAAACACTTAAAAGATCGTCCTATTAATTGGGCAAAAGCTCATTTTATCGCAGACTCACCGGATAAAATTCGTGGTGAAGTAACCAATGATCAGCTTATTTATCGTCAAATGCTCAATATTATGGGAGAGCCAAAGCAGCATCTTGAATTAGTTTCAGCCTATTTTGTACCTACGCGTAAAGGAACAAACGCTTTAGTTAATTTAAGCAAAAATGATGTGCGGATTCGAATTTTAACCAACTCACTCCTTGCCAATGATGTCGCATTGGTGCATGCCTTTTATCAAAAATATCGTCATGATTTACTACAAAATGGCATTAAACTGTACGAATTCAAGCCCTATATTGAACGTAATAAACGGACTTGGTATGAAGTAGTCACAGGAAATGTCATTCCTGCCAAAGGTAAAAACACCTCTAGCTTACATGCCAAATTTTTTGATATAGATGGCATGGTCTTTATTGGTTCATTTAATTTTGATCCTCGTTCAGCCAATTTAAACAGTGAAGTCGGACTTGTGGTTGAATCTGATGTTCTACAAAAATATATTTCCAAATCACTCGATCAATATTTACCGCAAATTGCCTACGAATTAAAATTAAATAAACAAGGCGAAATCATTTGGCTTGATCAGCATAAAGATGGCTCAATTGTAGAATATAAACATGACCCAGAAACGACGAAATTTCAGCGCTTTGCTATGCAAGCGGTATCCTACTTGCCCATTGAATGGATGATGTAATGACAAGTTAATGACATTTAAATACACATAAGCCTTTTATTTCGAGTGAAATTTCAATCTGTCTAAACCCTGCCTGCTGCAAACTGACTAAATGCTCTTGTTTTGACATATAAAGTTCATTATTGGTCATGGCACTTTCAGCAAATAAATGATCACATAGCAAATAAGTTGCATTCGGATTAAGCAGTGTTGTTTTCACAATGTGATGAAAATCCATTGCATATGCTTTATGGCGTAGCTCGTGCAAAGCTTGATGCATAATAATGACATCGTATCTAGTAAGTGGATCGACCCAATCGGGTTGTTTAAAATCTCCAACCACATAACGGGTTCTTTGTAACTCATTTGCAAGCAGTCTATTTCTTGAAAGATCATGCATCGCTTCAGAGAAGTCAAAAGCAGTATAGTGAATATTTGGACATCTTTCTAAGAGGTGTTTAGCCAAATATCCGGGGCCAGCGCCAATTTCTAGAATGTTTCTAACATTTGACTGTTGTATCAGCTCAGCATAATAATCAAAAAATGCATATCGCCATGGCCTTTTAATATTCACTTCACTTGCCCATTGCACTGCATCTTCAGGTTTTCTTAAATCAATCGGGCTAGCAACTTCTTTTATTAACATTGTTTTTTAGAACATATAAGGTTTTGATTTATATTTATACATAAATTCAATCAAGCTTTGCAAAGGTTTTATTCATCGGCCCCTTTGCTTTAACATTTCACTTTTCGAGTATTAAACTCTTTTTCTCCTGATCGTGACTCTTTCCCATGCAATTTTTTGATTTAAGCCGTCAATTTAATTTAAATGATATTTTATTGCCTTATAAAACCCTCGATGATTTAGGTCGCCAAAAATGGTTTTTGTCTAAAGTTCGAGTAGAACATAACTGTTTATCTGAAAGTGATCTTTTAGAAGGTCAAGTCGTTTTAAAATCGAATGAAAATATTCAAATTGAACTCGAGTGGCTTATTTTAGATACAGGATTTGAACTTCAGGTTTTATTTAAAGGTATTGAAACTGAAACCAATGAAGAAACGCTACTTTTGGTCAAAGGCGCTCAAATCATTGATATAGAACAGAAGAAAATTTCTGCACAATCTTTAAGTTTGTGGCTAGATGGCACACTCCTCCCAATGTTGCCAAAGATCCGTACAGAAATTAAAGCACGTTTAAATCTGTGGGATTATGTCGCGTATGACAATTAAGCATTCAATTAGCAGTTTATGGATTTTCTTTACTTGTTGATTAACCTATAGAATTTAATCGTATAGATTAATAAAAGGCTAAACTTTCTTAAAGTAAGCCTATTTCATTAAATAATTGAGCATAGGCTTCAGCTTTTTTTTCAACTGGCAAAGGATAAGCACGTGAAGATGAAGGCATACGGTATAAAGTAAGGTCACGTTCAGCGAAATATGTTTTTGAAGACTGTCCAATTTGAGGTTTTTCAGTCCCCTCTGGCATAGAAAGCATTAAAGTATCTGTGGCTTTATCTCCAGTTGTCATCACATTGTGGCACTGGGGTATATCTTGTAAAAGTTGCGCTAAATCAGTCGGCTTCGCTATTTGTAGAAATTTATCAGATGCATTGCCTTTTAAACGAATGACCTGATACGCAGTATCAAAAATCGCTATGCCTCTTTCAGTTAAAAAATCACGAATGAGGAGTTCTTTAAAATTTTTATTCGCTAGATCAAGAAAGTATTCTTTATTTTGAAAGAACACTAAACCAAAAATTTTCCACATATCATTTTGATAGTTTGGGTAATAAAAATCCATTTTCCAACGTGTTCTAGGCGGAGGAAAACTCCCCAACATTAACAATTTCGCATTTATTGGTAAAAATGGTTCTAGTGGATGCGTTTCAATTTCAGACATTATTTAAAATCAATAGGTTGTAAAATATTTTAAGGAATGATTTTGACTATACGTCAAATGATTTTCTCCTGAATTTTAGCATAACTGTAACTTTTATAGCGATACAACTTATTCCTCTTAGTGTTTTCTTAATTAACACCTGCAAAATTCCTGCAAAACTTCTGCAAAACTATTATTGAAAATATAACTAAATTCTAAAAATCGTAGCACAGAAATATTTTCGTAAAATACCATTTCATAAGGTTTTTGGTGTGCTACCAAATTAAGTAATCAGCTATATAGACCGTTATGACAAAAGAAAATCATGAAAATTTGGCGCTATTTTCTCAATAGATATAGAATCAGGAGTATTCTAAATTTCTAATAAAATAAGTTAAAAATGAAAGTATCTGATCTAATACCGAATCAATTGCCTGTAATTCTTGCCAAAGCAATGAAAGTAAAATCAGCCCCAGTGCTCGATTGGGAATTATGTGGAAAACTCATAGAAAAAGAAAATATTAGCCTAGTCCGCTCATATTCAAGATGAACAGCATTTTACATTGGCCCACGCTATGATAGTAAAGAAGCTGAATAAACAGCTGATACTGCTATAGAAGCTATTGTGAAGTGCTTTATTGAAAAAAATTAGGTAGTGAGATTTAAGATAGTACGGTAATCCCCCTCTAAAAATAATTGGTAGTGCTCAGATCCAACGTGTTTTATTTTAGAATACAACTGAAACCACACAAGCTGTAAATACTGACAATGATCATAGAAACTACAACCTACCTATGCACCCGCTGCCAATCAGCGAATATCTATAAGAATG
>NZ_NEGM01000025.1:0-20165 GCF_002135275.1 Acinetobacter sp. ANC 4973 | reverse complement strand
AAAAAACCCGCCATTTGAGGCGGGTGTCTGTAAAACTATTTCAATATTTTAGTGGTAGTACTAACGCTATAATTTCTACTCTTTCGGCTCAAGCTTATCTCGTTTAACAATCACTTGGCTCATAATTTCTTTATTACCTCTTAGGCAATTTATTAATGATAATTCAATATCACTATTGAACAGAATTTCCCGCCCTAAACATTCAAACGGATAACCATTTTTTTTGGCCTCAGTATATTTAACTATTTTTATTTCCAAGCCCTGTAACTCTTTAGCTAGTTCACTTCGTCTTTTTTCAGCATCATTCAAAACTTCATCAATCATACGTCCTTGAGCATTTCCAGCCTTAACATTTTTCAATCTAATATTAGGCCCTTCTTCTGTAGAGGCTATCCGTTTTTTCTCTTCAACCTTTTTTAGTTCCTTCTCTATATATTGCTCATCAATTTCCGCAAATTTTTCTGTCACTTCAACATATACATCCTGTACAGCCATACTCAGACTGTCCCATTTACCATTCTTTTCAGCACGCTCTATCAAAATATCAAAGAAAATTTGATGCTTAATAGCGTGGCGTTGCTTAACTGCAATATATCCTTGAATTTTCTTTCTCAATTCTAGAAAATAAAGCAAATCATAAAGTACACTTAGTCTTGGTGTTATCATTTCAATCAAACCCTCTAGGTTTGATCTATATTCTTTCAGAAGTTTGTAAGCACTCAACTTACTATAATTTTCGACTAAATCCTCAATATTATTGATTAATATCAAATTTTTACTTGCAGTAAATTCCTTATTGAGAACTATAAATTCATCACCCTCCCATGGTGTACCCTGTTTGAAAGAATCATTAAAACTTTTATCACCTAATTTTTCTAGCTTTATCAATAGCTGTTCTTTTTCTAAAGCAGATAACCCTAGACTTTGGGTAATTTCTCCCTTTTCAGCTTCTTTGGGTTTTTGAGAATCTTTCATAAACTTCTTTAGCTTAAGATTCTTAATTGCCTGTAGATATAATTCATCACTTAAAAGGTTTAAATCTTCAATTTTTGGCTTTTTCATAACTATATAATTCAATAAGATAGATAAAATTTTAAATATTTATTTTTTACATCCCTAGACCTATTAACTTCCATGTTAGTCACATTTAGACTTAACACATCAAATCAAAGACATGATGTTTAACAAAGTGAGGACTTATGGCTAAACCAAAAATTTCATTTAAATATACTTTATCCAGTGGATTAGACAAGGGCTCAAAGGAGTGGGGAAATGGTTACTTTTCAATTAAACACTCTTGATTACTTATTTATACGATATCGTTCTATGACAGTTGACTTATTATTGATCGTTTCAGACTACTATCCACATTTAAGCAAAGCTGAGGCTCTGAGAAAAGCAAATAATCAAGAATTTCCTTTTTCGGTATTCAAAATCGATAAAAGTAAACGTGCACCATTTCTGGTACACGTTAAAGATTTCGCAAATGTTTTAGATAAACAGTATTCAGAGGCTTCCAAAGATTTCGCTACGTTTCATCGATGAGACGTAGCACTTCATCCAACTGAATAACATTCCTTCTCGCCTTCACTGACACATAGCGCTGTAAACTACTCCAAGAATCATGCAGACTTACTTTCTGAATTTCAGGAATCGTAAAACTCTGCTCTGCCAATCGACTACAGCCTTCATGCCTTAAGTCATGAAATCGTAAATCATCAATACCCAACATTTTACAAGCTTCTCTAAACTCTTTGCCCAAACTTTTAGGATTCAAAGGTAATAGTAAATTTCCATCATATCCAAGTTTCAACATTCGTTCACGGACTTCTGAATGTTTTAACCTTTTAATCATTTCCTTACAAGGATCAAGTACATCAAATGACTTATGATTACCTTTAGAGCCATTTGGATTCTTTAGATCATGCACTTTCCATGTTGAATGATGTGAATCATAGTCTCGAAGAGACAATCGTGTTAGTTCGGCTTCACGTCTGCATGAAAAAATTGCAAACCACATAATCAAATGCATTGGATACTTAGAACCATAACGGTTTAGCGTCCATCGTTCTGTAAAATATTTCGTTAATGCAATCAGTTCATCCGTTGAAGGAAGTCGGTCTCTTTTTTGACTGGAGGATATTTGACGAGTTTTTCTCAATTGGGCTGTGGTCTTATCAAAGCCATTTAAATCAATATCCATTTCCCACATAACAGCAGCATGGGAAAGTACACCACGAATATGTAATAGCTCATGTTGTTGCGTACTAGTAGCAATAGGTTCCAGCTTAAGATGAAGAACTCCCCCCTTTCTCAAGGCAACATGCTCAGCCAAATGTACTGATTTTATTTTTGTGATAATATTGCGCGCGATTGGCAGCTTCTTGATTAGGAGCAGAGAATAGCGTTTTGTCCTTCCATACTCGCTCCCGACTTCATCCAAATATTTATCTATAGCATCTGATAAGGTCAGATCAATGAGTTGCTCTTTACCCAGTAAAATATCAGGATTCTCTTGAATTTCGACTTCTCGTTTCTTAATCCAGTTTTCAGCCATCTTCTTTGAATGAAAAGTTTTACTGTCAGAAAAAGTAGGAAAGCCCTTTCGATTGATTCGAATCGCAGCACGATAGTTAACCTTCCCATCTGCGCCCTTTCTTGCCGTAATTGACCCCATAATTTACACCACAAACTGTTTTTCTGATTATGGTGTAAAATTTGGTGTAAATGCAAACCGATTAACCCACCTAAACATAGGTTCACACAGATTCGCCCAAGTTGCGAAATACAGATTAAAGGTATGATTTTTAATGACTATCACTAAAAACATTGAAAACACTCAATCTCCGCGAATCAGTGTGGCGCCAATGATGGATTGGACCACGCGTGACTATCGCTTTTTTGCCCGTTTGTTTAATCCAAATATTATAATGTATACCGAAATGGTGACCACGGGTGCCATTTTATTTGGCGGTGCAGAACGCCATTTAGACTACAACCATGAAGAACATCCTATTGTGCTGCAATTGGGCGGTTCAAATCCCAAAGACTTAGCCACTTGTAGCAAAATGGCGCAAGATTGGGGCTATGATGAAATCAACCTCAATGTGGGCTGCCCAAGTGACCGCGTACAAAACAATAAAATTGGTGCCTGTTTAATGGCTGAACCTGATTTGGTTGCCGAGTGTATTGCCGAAATGCGCAATGCAGTCGATATCCCTGTCACAGTAAAACATCGTATTGGTATTGATGACCTACAATCTTATGAAGAGATGCTGCATTTTGTCGACACTGTAGCCAAAACAGGGTGTGATAATTTTATCGTGCATGCGCGTATTGCATTACTACAAGGTTTATCGCCAAAAGAAAACCGCGATGTTCCCCCTTTACGTTATGAAGATGTCTATCGCTTAAAGCAGGATCGTCCAAATTTAATCATTGAAATTAACGGTGGAGTCAAAACTTTTGCCGAAACTCAGCAACATTTACAACATGTCGATGGCGTGATGATTGGTCGCGAAGCCTATCACAACCCCTATCTATTGGCAGAAATTGGCCAACTTTGGAACTTAGATGCACCAAATCGTTTTGATATTATGGCGCAAATGATGCCGTATATTGCCAAACGTATGGAACAAGGTGCGCCGCTTTCAATTATCACCCGTCATATTTTAGGTTTGTTCCAAAACTTGCCTGGTGCGCGTAAATGGCGTCAGGCTTTAAGTGGTGGTAATGCCACAAGCTTAAAAGATGTAGAAACCGCGTTAATTAATATTCAAGAAGCCATGCAACGTACTGAAGACTATTTAAAAGAAAAGCAGGATGATCTAGCTGCAAATTAATGACACAAAACTCTCACCATAAGCAATGCCAGTCTATTGCTGAATAGACTGGCATTTTTTTGAATTTTGATGCTTAAGCCCGATTTCTAACATGCATTCTCGGCACGATGAATGTGCATAAAATCATTGCTGGTTATAAATCGCATGTCCTTGTGCCTTAACCGCAGCAATTTTTTTGCCTTGCACTTTGGCTTGATCTAATTTACCTGCTTGAACCAACATTCTGGTTTTATCAATTTCTAGCACCAATTGATCATATAAAACATCTGACGTTGGTGCTTTTGCATCACTGGTTTTTAATTTGATTTTTTTTGCATCTAAAGCAGCCACTTTCATATTATCCAGTGCTTTCAGCGCATCGTTCTGATTATCTGTCTTGTTAAACACTTGAAAGTTTTTTGCTAAAGTATCCATATTCTGTCCAAGCTTGCCGGCAAAACTCAAGCTACTAAATGACAAAGCAATAGAAACGACAACGGTGGCTAATGTTTTTTTGATCATGATCATGTCCTTGTAAAGATCCATTTAAAAACTGTGGCTATTATTGTGACTGTTGAATGGTGCTAAAAATTTGTATTTTAAGCATTAAACATAGTGTAAGTAACTTAAAAAACGCAACGAATTCGTTGCATTTTAATCAATGAACTCAACTTTTTTAAACGGGCTCTATTTCATGCCACAATGCATCATGAATCGCTTCCACCAGCTGCTGCGCAATTTCTTGTTTTGAGGCTTTCTCTAAATCACGTTTTTCTAACTGATATGCATCTGCAAAAAATACCGTCATGGCATTTTCATCAGAAGCAAAACCAATATCAGCACGAGATACGTCATTGCAGGCAATCATATCAAGTTTCTTTGCCACCAATTTACCTGCGGCATATTCTTCGACATTGCGTGTTTCAGCAGCAAAACCCACCATAAATGGACGTTTTTGTTGCCCAGCAATGGTTGCGACAATATCTGGATTTTTGATGAGTGAAACATTCAGTTCATCACCTGCTTTTTTAATTTTATGTTCAGCAACTTCTGCCACGCGATAATCTGCCACAGCGGCTGTTGCAATAAAAATATCGCAACCTTCATCAAGCATCTGCATACTCAAATCTAGCATTTGTACCGCAGATGAAACATTAAGACGGCGCACACCATTCGGGGTATCTAAGCTAACAGGGCCTGCAATAAGTGTGACTTTCGCACCCGCAGCATAACAAGCAGCTGCCAAGGCAAAGCCCATTTTCCCCGTACTATGATTTGAAATATAACGCACGGGGTCAATCGCTTCACGCGTTGGCCCCGCAGTAATCACCACATGCTTGCCGGCCAGCAGACCAAATTTTTCCGCAATCGCGCGCTGCGCACGGTGGAAATACTGTGTGACCTGATAAGCTAAATCTTCAGGCTCAGGCATACGCCCTAAACCCACATCACCGCAAGCTTGTGAACCTGCATCGGGCATAATCACATGCACACCATCTTCAACCAACGTATTTAAATTACGCTGTGTTGCTTTAGCGGCCCACATTTGTTGATTCATGGCGGGTGCGACCCAAACTGGCGACTTGGTTGCAAGATATAGTGTACTTAATAAGTCATCTGCTAAACCTGTGGCAAATTTGGCTAAGGTGTCACAACTTGCAGGGGCAACCAATAATAAATCTGCCCAACGCGCCAACTCAATATGCCCCATGCCCGCTTCGGCTTCGGGATTGAGTAATTCAGTATGCACTGGATTTCCCGATAAAGCTTGGAAGGTTAAGGGTGTAATAAAAGCTTGTGCACCCTGTGTCATTACCACGCGGACATTGAAACCTGCATCTTTTAAGCGACGGACTAAAATGGCACTTTTATATGCCGCGATACCACCCGTTACAGCCAATACAATATTTTTATTTGGAATTACACTCAAATCGAAGCTCACAAACAAGCTACCTTCCTGTTGCAGTGGCGCTCACAATATCATTAAATAAAGGCATACCCAAGTCAGCACTTAAGTCTAATCACTCTTACTAAGAATAAAAAAGTCTAAAAACAATGAATTTATCGATTAAACATTGGCCTGAACAAGAACGTCCACGTGAACGTCTCATTCAACAAGGGGCCAGCAGCCTATCTGATGCAGAATTGCTTGCCATCTTTTTACGTTCAGGTTCCAAGCAACATTCAGCAGTGCAACTTGCACGCATCATGTTGCAACATTATGGCGGATTAAATCCTATTTTTGATGCTACGCTTGAGGATTTAAGCCAGTTTCACGGTATTGGTGCCACTAAATATGCACAGCTGATGGCAGTCAAAGAACTGGGGCGACGTTATATCGCACAGCATTTAAAACAAGAAAAAATTGAATTGAGTAATTCGAAAACGTTATTGGATTTTTTGAAATTTGAATTGCTCGGTGAAAGCCAAGAGGTATTTGCAGTACTGTGCTTAGATGCACATTTAAGAAAAATAAGCTTTAAAAAAATGTTCTATGGTTCAGTGAATTCCTGTGAAATTTCGATTAATCAACTATTCCGCTATGCCATCAACCAGCATGCCAGTAGCATCGTCATTGCACATAATCATCCCTTTGGTCTGGCGCAACCCTCAAATGCCGATATTGCATTAACCCAACGCATTATTCATGCCAGTCATTTATTAGAGATCCATTTAATGGATCATTGTATTATTTCAGCTGAAGGGACTTTCTCATTTGCCGAACATAAACTACTGCATCAGCCTGAATAAGATTGTAACCAATATTGACAAAAAGCTGAGTAACATTGAAGATCAGTAAAAATTTTGATGATCCTCATAACATGATTGTGCGTGACCAACCGAGTATATTTAGGCTGTTATTTTCTTGGCGTGGAACCATTCTTCCCAAGGTTTTACCACCTTTAGGTGTAGTCATGCTCATTTCCGCTGTGATTGGTGGATTATCCTATATTGGTTATTTTCATTTTCCAGAATTTCCCTTGGTCGGCTTCACCTTAATTGGTGTGGTTTTATCTATTTTTCTGGGCTTTAAAAATACTGCCTGTTACGACCGTTGGTGGGAAGCACGTAAACTTTGGGGCATGCTAATTGCCAATGCACGGCATTTTGACCGTGACTGCCGTATGTTGACTCAAGGACGGCGTGAACGTGTTGTTCAGCATGTGATTGTATTTGCAAACGTATTACGTGATCGTTTGCGACATCAAACCGCAAATCCACTGGCATTGGTTGAAACCAGTGGCATGAGTCAGCAAGCATTAACCCAGCTTTATCAACAAGCCAATGCACCGCAGTACACCTTAAGTTTGATTCAATGGGAATTGATGCAAGCGCTGAAAGAGGGTGAAATTTCCGATATTATTTATACTCAAATGAACCAGCATGTGGCTGAACTCAGTCTAGTACAAACCGGTTGTGACCGAATTGCCACTACCCCATTGCCGTTTGCTTATTCGGTGTTACTCAATCGTACCGTATATTTTTTCTGTTTTATGCTGCCCTTTAGCTTAGGCTCAACTCTAGGTTTAGCTACCCCTTTACTGGTCGGTATACTGGCTTACACTTTTTTAGGTTTAGATGCTTTAAGTTCAGAAATTGAAGAACCTTTTGGTACGCAAAGTAATGACCTACCTTTAGATGCGATGGTACGAACCATTGAAATTGAATTACTCGGGACTTTGGGCAAACCCACGCCGCCACCGATTCAGGCTCAAGATCATAATCTTTTATAAAAATCCCTCCTTGCGCAGCAGTGCTGCTCACCCTTTGTTAAAGGGAGGAGAAAATCCATTAGTGTCCAATAGTTTAATTTAAGCAAGCTTTGGATACACGGGTGTGGCGGGATGCCACACGTTACCCACCACAACAGGGACGTTGTGTGTGGGTGACAAAGGCTTTTGCTTACTTTTGGCCTCTCAAAAGTAAGACTTCGCCTACACAAATGTCTTTCGACTTTATTGAAAAATTACGGCAGTGAAAGCTTCTAACGTAAAATACGATGATTTCAAACCTTCTTATTAGAAAAAATCAATATTTATCAACAATAAACTACATATGACACAAAAGGGTGGATTAAAAATTAACGAAAACTCTCCCAAATTCCCACTTGCCCTTCTTTAAGCCGTGGAATATTACCCAAGCGGATCCACGGCATATGATCGCCATGAAAATCACTGCCTACAGACACTTTTAATCCATATTCAGCCACCATCCGATCCACCATTTGACGGGTCGAAGCAGGCTCAATTGCAGGTGGCAACTCCACTGCATCACCACCAAACTGAGCAAATATTTCAATTAAATAACGAATATTGGTCGCGGATAGATCATATTTCGTGGGATGCGCCAATACAGCATATCCTGCACTGGCATGAATGACCTGAATAGTTTCGGCTAAACCTAAACCATCAAATTTCACATAGGCTTTTTTGCCTTCCTTAATATATTTATCAAAAGCCTGTTGAGGGCGGCTGACAATGCCTTTTTCCACTAAGGTTTTAGCAATATGCGTTCGGGTAATGCGGTCTGCAATCCCATCCACTTTGGCAATCACATCGGCATAAATGTCCTGACCAATCAGCGGAGTAAGTAGGTCACAAATTTGTTTGGCACGAATGGATCGAATTTGTTTTTGTTGTTCCAGTAAAAGCAGCAAAGGTTCTGGATGCTGCATATTTAAGGCAACAATATGCACACCGTAACTTTTTTGCGTTGCCGGACGTGACCATTGACTGGAAATCTCTACACCAGAAATGATCCGCAAGGGTAAATCTTGTGCGATTGCTTCAGCCTGTTTTAAGCCGTCCATGGTGTCGTGGTCAGTCAGCGCAAGGGTATGAATACCTTTTTCAATGGCTGCATGCACAAGTTGTTCTGGAGACAAAGTTCCATCAGAAATATTACTGTGTGTATGTAAATCTACGCCTTGCATCACTTATACTATGTCATTTATTTGATCAGATTTAGATACTCTAACATGAAAGCACTTTTAGACTTTGTGCCACTCATTATTTTCTTTTATTTATATAAAACCGTTGATCCCAAAGATACTGAGCATCCCCTGCTACAATTGATTGGTTCCGCAGGCGGTATAGATAATAATAATATTTTGGTTGCAACCTCTGGCCTGATTATTTCTATGCTTGTGGTATATGGCGCCCTCTTTGTGATACAAAAATTCCGTCTAGATAAACAACAATGGATTGTGTTGTTTATGACCGTGGTTTTTGGTGGTATTACCTTAATACTCAGCGATGATTTTTATATTCGTTTGAAAGCCGCGCTATTAAATATTGTCTTCGCAGCGGCATTTTTACTTTCACCTTATTTTATGAAAGATAAGAAACCGCTGATTCAACGCTTATTTGGTCCCATTTTCAATTTAACCGAAAAAGGCTGGAAAAATTTAAACTTTGCTTGGGCAGCCATGTTCGCATTGATGTCTTGCTTACATATATTCTTCGCTTTTTTATTTGCTGGCGGAAAATATTGGGGTGAATTCACTGCATTTGGTGACATGATTGTGATGTTTTCCTTTATCATTATTCAGTTTATTTTCTTGCGCAAACATTTTAAGTCGCCTGAAGAATAATTTAGGTCAACTGATCGAGAAAAGAATATGCCTTTATTCGTCGTAAGCTGTACTGATCACGAAGGTACAGTTGAAAAACGCCTTGCTACACGCCCACAACATATTGCACGTCTACAACAGTTAAATGATGAAGGTCGTTTAATTGTCGCGGGTGCGATGCCAAAAGATCCAAGCAATCCACAAGCCGGATTTTATGGCAGTACCATTATTGTTGACTTTGAAACGCGTGAAGCACTGGATACATGGTTGCAAGAAGAGCCTTTCTTAAAAGAAGGCGTATACAGTCATATTGATGTGAAACCTTTTAATAAAGCTTTCCCTCAAGGATAAAATCATGCGTGTTGTTGTCCCAAGCTTATTGGGTTTAGCTTTAATTTGTTCTACGGCATGGGCAATTGAACCTGCTCCTGCTCCTGCACCTGTTGTTACTCCTGCTGTTCAAGCAACGACTGCAACACCATCATCACAGACTTTGCCTGCCAATAAACCCGGTATTATGCCTGCGGTTGCCACAGTGAACCCAAATGGTCTGCCGCAAGAAGCGAAGCCTTTAACGGCAGAACAACTGGCAAAAAATAAAGCCTTGCAAGATGCCAATGTGAAAGCTTTAGTTAAAGATCAAGCAACGCGTTTGCAACAATTGGAAAAAGCCAATTTAGATGCCTTAGCACAAAACCAAGAGCTACAACTGAAAAATGATAGCTTGGCAGTACAAGTCCAAGTTTTACAAAGTGAACGTAGCGCACAAATGTTTTTATACGGCGCTGCAACCATTGCAGCAGGTGTCTTATTGGGTTTCTTAGTTGCAAGCTATGTGTATACCAAACGTCGTCGTCAGTGGTAAATCTTCTCTTTCCATTTTTGTTTTAAAGGTTGCTTAGGTCTTGTCGAGTGCAATTCAAACCGCTGATCTAGATTGGCAATGCATTGATGGTATTGATGTACCCATTTCCAAACAGTTGGGGCAGGCGTATTTTTCGAGTAATCATGCCTTGCTTGAAGCACGACATGTTTTTCTCAATGGCAATGACTTAAGCACACGTTTAGCCAAACTGGCGGATTTTGAATATTTCTGCATCGCTGAAACAGGTTTTGGCACAGGGCTAAATGCTTTAGCTTTATGGCAAATGTGGCAGCAACTTCGCCCGAATAATCATAGCCATCTACACCTCATAAGCGTAGAAAAATATCCACTGACCAAAGCGGATTTTATTCGTGCTGCAACGGTCTGGCCAGAGCTGCAACCGTTCGCACAACAACTGCTTCAACAATATCCTTTGCCCATCGCAGGCTGTCATCGGCTTAATTTCCCAGCAGAACGCTTTTCAATTGACTTATGGCTGGGTGATGCAAGTGAAGTTTTCCCTGTCATTGCCAAAACCAAAGCCGTCGATGCATGGTTTCTGAATGGTTTTTCATTTTCATACCATCCCGATCTCTGGAAAAAAAATGTTTTAAGTCAGACTATTAGGCTATCGGATGATGGAACAACGTTTGCCTCTTGCAGTGTTACTGACATTTTAAAACAAAGTCTGAGTGAGCATGGTATTTCGATTTCTTGCCCAGCAGGTTTTAACCATAAACCTCCGATGCTGAAAGCGATTTGCAATCGTACAAAATCGGAAAATCAACACTTAAACACAGCAACCACCCAAGCACACACCCCATTCAATGCAGCAGGCTCATTTCAACAACGTGAAATTGCGATCATTGGCGCTGGAATAGCGGGTTTAACGTGTGCCTATGCCTTTGCTAGACGTGGTCATCAAGTGACTATTTACGATCAATCAGCGCCTCTTGCCGGTGCATCGGGTAATCCACTGGCATTACTCAATCCCCGACTCGGACGAATTGAGCAAAGTGCGCAGCATTTAGTCACTTTGGCATGGCAATATGCCATTCCACATTATGAAAAATTTAACGCTTTTCGCCCTATTCAGGTCAGCCAACTGGCACTCAAAGCTGACGATGATTTACTTGAACTCGCAACACAATATCCACCAGAAATCTTTGCCACTGAAAAAGAGAAGATCAGCGATCTTGAAACAGCATATCCAAGCCTCAAACTGTTACGTGCAGGAACGGTTTCACCCCATCAATTACGTGATCAAATTTTAGAACATGCTTTCATTCAATTTCAGCATGCAGAAGTCAGCAACTTAAAAAAATTATCAGATTCAAATCAAAAAGCAAAAATTCAAATCATCGACATCAAGCAACAATGTTTAGGGGAATTTGATCATGTGATCGTCTGCGCGGCAATGAATAGCCAAAAACTTTCGCCACAACTGCCTCAACTTAAAGCCAATCGTGGGCAAGTCAGTTGGCTGAATAATGCCAACCATCCATTAAAATCGGATCAAGCCTATAGCTACGGCGGCTATTGTATGCAATTAGACCAGCAACATCTGATTTTAGGGGCTTCTTTTTATCCAGATCGAGAGGATGATGAGGTTCTAGCTGAGGATCATGCACATAACTATGCACTAATTCACAGTGTATTCCCCCATTATGCACAATCCTTAGCCCCAATCGAAACTTGGCAAGGTCGTGCATCGGTACGCACGCAAAGTCCTGATTATTTCCCATTGCTTGGGAAAATTCAGCCCGATGCAGAAATTTATACTTTGACCGCTTTAGGCTCTAAAGGTTTCTTATTTGCACCGCTATGTAGCGAAGTATTGGTCGCGCAAGTTTTAGCGGAAGCTTGTCCACTGACGTCATATTGGGTCGATAAACTCAATCCACGACGCTTTATTAAAAAAGTCAAACCGAAAAAACCCTACTATCAAAAACCAACTTAAATGCCCTTTTAAAAAAGCAAAAAAAATCCCGCTTTCAAAAAAAGGGGAATTGATTTTTTTAACCATTAAAAAAGCGCCTTACGGCGCTTTTTCTTAAGCGCCCTGTTCTAAAGGGAAGCCTGCATCACGTGCAGCACGAGTGCCACCCATCAATACAACATACTCACGTGAGCTATCGAAGCTTTCTAACTTTTCAGCAGCACGTGGGGCTTTACTACCACCACCACATAAAATGTAAATGGGCTGATCCGACTCCACTTGAGTTAAGCTGACTGCACCCAAGTCATCAATGGGCTGATTTACAGCACCTTTAACATGACCTTCAGCGAAAGCTTTTGTATCACGAACATCCCAGATAATTGCATTTTCTGGGAACTCAAATGTTGTAATTTCTTGTTTACGGATCATTGTGCACTCCTTTGATGTAAACAACACTTGGCAAATGAAGAAAACATCCCTAGCATCTCAGATATTCTTTCCCTTTGTAAAGGTCTAAACCATGCCTTCTTTCGATATTGTCTCTGAATTAGAAATTTTTGAAGTAAATCATGCCGTTCAAAACACGCAAAAAGAAATTGCGACCCGTTTTGACTTCCGCGGTCAAGACGTTTCTATTGAACTGAATGAAAAAAATAAAGAAATCAAAATCAGTACTGAAAGTGATTTCCAGTGTGAGCAAGTGTATAGCATGCTGGAAAATCATTTCTTTAAACGTAAAGTCGACATTCAAGCACTGGATCCGCAAAAAATGACCGCTTCAGGTAAAAACGTCATTCAAGTGATTAAACTTAAAGATGGTCTTGACTCAGATACCGCAAAAAAAATTAATAAAGCCATTAAAGAAAGTGGTGTGAAGGTGCAATCATCTATCCAAGGTGACAAAATTCGTGTGACAGATAAAAAACGCGATACTTTGCAACAAACCATGGCGTTCTTAAAAGAACAGCAATTTGGTGTGCCTTTACAGTTTAATAATTTTAAAGATTAATGCATTGATGCAATAAAAATTCGAGGAACTTCATGACAGCGACCAATCGTTTATCAAAACTGGTGAAAACAACCGCTAAATTACCCAAAGGAATCCGCAGTACGCTGTGGAGCAAAGCGTTTGGTCGTATCGTACCGATGGTGGGAAGCGCAAATATTCGCTATCTCGAAGTGAGCCACGCCAAAGTGGTGGTGAAAATCGAAAACCATCGTGCAATGCAAAACCATATTGGACAGGTTCATGCCTGTGCTATGGCACTGATTGCAGAAACAGCAACAGGTTTTGTCACTGGAATGAATGTTCCTGACTCTTGTATTGTGTTAATCAAAAGTTTAAAAGTCGATTTTAAACGTCCATCGAAAGGCGCAATGACCGCAGTCGCAACCTTAACGGATGAACAGCAAAAGTTAATGCAAAGTTCTGAAAAAGGTGAAACCCTCGTTACTGTGGTCGTCACAGATGAAACCAATCAAGAACCGATTCAATGCGAAATGCTTTGGGCTTGGGTGGCTAAATCACAATTAAAAAAATGATTGGTTCAAAATTAATCGATAAAAAAGCCCAATCATGATTGGGCTTTTTTATCGCTAAATGACTTCGGCTAAGTTACTTCGCTCACTGAGATGCTAAATATTTTTGTTTTACATCCTCTGGAATTTGACGCTTACCGCCCTTCACATCGACTGCAACAAAAGTAAATACCCCTTCCGTCACACGAATCGGCTCACGTGAGCTGTCATGGCTATCCCACACTTCAATTTGCATTTGAATGGAGGTATTGCCCACTTTTAAAATTTTGGTGTAACAACTGATCACATCACCGACTTTGACAGGAACCAAAAAAGTCATTTGATTAATCGAAATCGTTGCGCAACGCCCTTTACTAAAACGCTCTGCATGAATTGCACCGGCCAAGTCCATTTGTGAAACAATCCACCCACCAAAGACATCGCCACTCCAGTTGGTATCTGCTGGCATCGCAATGGTTTGCAGGGAGAGCGTTCCCTCTGGTTTTACATGAGTATCTGACACATTAGCTTCCTGTTTTGGCATTTAAGTGTTGATCTAGCCACT
This sequence comes from Acinetobacter sp. ANC 4973, assembly GCF_002135275.1. Classification (NCBI taxonomy): domain Bacteria; kingdom Pseudomonadati; phylum Pseudomonadota; class Gammaproteobacteria; order Moraxellales; family Moraxellaceae; genus Acinetobacter; species Acinetobacter sp. ANC 4973. Next base: position 5,885 of record NZ_NEGM01000025.1, on the reverse strand, counting down.
GTTGTAGCTCTGTAGATCGTAACGCACCACTTATTCTAGCAATTTCATGGGTTTTATTCATTAAAACTAAGGTGGGAATACTACGTACATTAAACGCACTACTGAGTCGAGGGGATTCTTCAGTGTTAATTTTCGCAAAGATCACTTTGGGATTTTGTGCAGCAACTTGTGCAAAATGCGGTGCCATCATCTTACAAGGGCCACACCATTCTGCCCATAAATCAATGAATACAGGCAAGTCGCTATTGGCGATGAAATGACTAAAATTTTGCTCATTTAACTCAATCGGTGCCAACGGAATAAGGGCTTGATGACATTGACCACAGCTTGGATTTACTTCTAGTTTATCTTCAGGCACTCGGTTTTTTGCACTACACGAAGGACAAACAATAATCATTTAATTCACTCCAATATGTTGATGTAAAAATTCTAATTGGGTTGATATCGCTTTTTCAAACCATTGACCATGATAAATATCAAAATGTTGCATATCCCACTCATGATATTGCACAAAAGGCGCAATATTGGTTGCCGTCGCACGACTGGACTCAATTGGAATCAAGCTATCTTGTTTCGAAGCAATAAAAAGTACAGGAACACTAATATTACGGGCATCCTGAATCGGACGATACCGAATTAAATTGAAAAAGACCCGCGCTGGAATCTCGCCGCTCCAAAAATAATCTGGATTTACAATCGATAAATATCCATCATAGCTATCTGCTGTCGGCATAAAACATAAGCCATTTTTATCCACCACAGGTAAGGTTTTTGGAGACATGCCGACTTTCGCCCCCATATAATCCTGACTGGATATTTTTAATGCTTTTGGCAGTTGCTGTAAAGAATAAAGCTTGGCACTTTCGGTCCCATCGACAAAAGGCACTTGAACCATAATCGCTTGAACATTTTTCAATTCCGCAGCCAGATTCAAAGCATAGCCCCCACTTAACGAGGTTCCCCAAAGTACAATACGTCGGGTATCAATCGATTTTCGTTCTAAAATATGTGCAATCATGGTTCGCCAATCTTCTAATTGCGACGTCAGCGATACCAATTCTCTTGGGCGACCTGTACTCCCGCCCCAATAACGATAATCAAACAGCACCACGGCATAACCTGCTTGAGCAAACCGCTTGGCATATTGAACCAATTTAAACTGGCGTAAAGCAGCTAAACCATGTGCCATAATAATGACAGCGGGCTTATTTTCAGTTTTTGGACGGTAAAAATCTGCAGCAATCACTTCTTGCCCACTTTTTACATACAGCGGTTCAACTGTATAGGAATGCATACGCGCTCCATTGCTTTATTTTATGGTTGTAATCGTTTATAAAAAATTTTAACAGCTTAAACTCGAGTTTAAGCTTAATGCTATCATAAAGCATAAATCTATTTAGCGAATTATGGAGTGACAGAATGAGTGAAAATGTCGGCTTTGCAGGCCAAATTAGCCCAGCACACGTAGCACAAGTTGTTGAGAAAGGTTTTAAATCGATTATTAACAATCGTCCAGATATGGAAGGCGGCCCAGAACAACCGACCAGTGCTCAAATTGAAGAATCTGCACGCAATGCGGGTTTAGATTATGTCTATCAACCTGTTGTTGCTGGTCAAATTACTGAAGTTGATGTGCGTACATTTGCCAATCATTTTAATGAACTTCCTAAACCTATCTTAATGTTCTGCCGTACAGGTAACCGTTCAAATAATTTATACCAGCTTGCCAAACAAATGGATTTATTAGATGACTAAACGCGTTTTATTAACGCTTTTATATTGCTTGTGTTTGACCTGCTCAGCTGATTTATTTGCTCAAAATGATCTTTTAAGTAAAACTTTAAATGCACAAGTCAGTGTTGCGGGTCAAATGACAACAGATAAATTCCAACAACTGATCAAAGCTGGTTTTAAATCGGTGATTGTCAACCGTCCTGATCAGGAACAAGGCAATACTGTTTCAGTGACTCAATTGCGCCAAATTGCTGAACAGTCACAAGTCAGTGTGATTTACCAACCTATACTAAGCGGTAAAATTTCTCAAACAGACGTGATTGAATTTGCAAAATATTATAATGAGCTACCCAAACCAATCCTGATGGTCTGCCGCAGTGGTTCTCGCTCGAGCATATTATTTAATCAGGCTAAATCTCAAGGCTTGCTCAATGAATAAAAATTTAATTGTCTTTTTATGTATGCTCGCAATCAGCGGCTGTAGTTCTATGAATGTTAGACCTACTGTCGGTGTGAGTGTAGGGACTGCTATTTAAAATATTTAACGTCATAAAAAACAGCGCCGAAGCGCTGTTTTTTATTTAAAATATGGATTATTTATAGTTATTACATGTTGAATAGTCAGTACCATATGGGCTGGCATCATCTGGTCGCCATTTACCGTCTACATCATCCACATCAGCATCTGCAACAGGCGGTATAAACGATAATGCTGTTAAATTCTCTTTAGTTGAAACAGTTGTTGATGCATTAATATTCACACGTAACCAATTTGAGTAATTACGACCATAACGAACTTTGAAATCAAATTTACCTTGTGAATCTGTAATAAAGGTAGCATTTGTTCCCAAAATAGAATTATTCGTCCCCAAAATTGCTATAGGATTTGGGAATTCATTTGAAGGGCACTCAATAAACGTTGTAATACGTTTAGAAACACTATTCTGATATGTCATGTAGTCACGAGACCAACGCAAAGAAGAGAACCATGCCCATAGACCGTCTGGACCTTGTCCATAAGCATAATCTCGAACCCAATTAAAACGTCCCTTATAGAAACTTACAAGATCTAAAGAGATACTAATTCTTTGGTTAGCAATCGGATTTCCTGCGGTATCTACAACAGAGGCCGTAAATTCCTTATAGTAATTCGTATTATCATTCGCTTCTTTTAAAACTAGATGGTTCTGAGCTACGGTGATAAAAGCAGACTGAGTTGCAACTGTTAATAATAGATTTGGTGAATAAACAGGTTGAGGCGCTACTGCAGTACCAGTCGACGCTTGAATTTCAACTCCTCCACCCAGAGTCTGAGCATCACCTGCAGTATAAATCACTGTAGCTCGTCCAGCACTATCCGTTACAGCAGATGGTTGAGATAAACTGCCATTTGATGATGTATCTTTTAATGTTGTAAATTTAACTGATACACCTGGAACTGGAGAACCATTTTTATCTTTTACCAATGCAATAACTTTAGTATTTGCTTTTGGAGCTAAAACACTTGCTTCAGATTGAAGCGAAATAGTCGCAGGAGCTCCAGCACTGATTTTTTGCGCAATATAAATCACATTGGAACCAAACTGAGCAGATACCGTCGCGATAGAAGCAATTGCACCAGTCAAATTAGTAGTTGCATTCCCTACCCATTGACCATTTTCTTGACGAATATTTGTAATTGTAGCTGTTGCAGGAGAAACTGTACCATTCGTTGTGTCAAAATTTACACTTTTCCCAAGTAATGCTGCTTGTGACGTAGCATTTATTTGAACAGTAATAGGCTTAACTTCACCAACACCAACTGGGTTTAAGTCCGATACAGTTTCAAGCACATTATTTGAGACATTAGCAATTAATGTAACGAAATCCGTTGTTAAAAGATTGCTAACCGATTGATTTACTGTAGAAACAGTAATTTTTCCAGTCAATTCCAATTTATGATTGGCTTGCGTAAATACAGTGTTATATGGTACTTGAAAAACAGCTTTACCCGCTGCATTTGTTGTAAATGTTGATCCAACTTGATTACCAGTACTATCAAGTAAGCTTGCTGTTGCACCTATTAAAGGATTTCCAACAGCATCTACTGCGGTTAAAGTGACACTTGCATTATTTCCTACCTCAAGTAAATTTACATCCGAGGTAATTACAACTGATGTTCCTGTTACAGGAATTTCTATTTCCTGCTTTGCAGAACCTGAAGAAACAATAACAGTAATAGTTCTATTAATACGTTGACTTAGTGTTGAATTAACTAAGCTAATATCTGTAGTTGTAATTCCACTGGTATTACTTACTAAATTAGTTGAAGTACTAAGACTTGCCCCAGTTGTTTGAGCATCTTTAATTTCAACTTTAACATTTGCATTTGGAATTACACCACCACTTTTATCAAGTGTACGAATTGTTAGTGTTAAGGTATCTTGACCACCAGCATTTAAACTACTTTTGCTCTGTGCTATGGATAATAACTCTGTGCTTGATGTATTTGTCGATCCATTTGACCCACTAGAAGAGTTACTCCCACTACTTGTATTAAAGTATCCTTCACTACCACCACCACCACAACTTGCCAATAAAATTGCCAATGCGACAGTAGTAAGTTTCAAACTAACTTGTTTCTTATTCATTTAAATTCCCCAAAAACCTCTAGATGCTCGAGTTATAATCTAATTTTTGAACCTCGGATATGTAACCATAGAAGTTGCTTTATGTAAATAAAAGCATGTTAAATGTTTTACTGTGTTAATCTAAAATTATTTTCATATTAATGGCTACTTTATGTATAACATCATTATTATTGGTACTGTTACAGTAGGTATTGCGGCATACAAATAAGCCTAAAAAACACTCAAATATTCTTAATAAATATTCATAGGATACTACTTGCACCTAGGTAGGATGTATACCAAGCAAAGTACTTATATCTACCACAAATAAAATCAATAGAACTCAACATACTAAAGAAATTGATTCTAAGTATTACAGCTAAAATAGATACATCTCAGTTTATGCAGCACGTAAGAGCATTACGCGACCATTTTATAAGAGCAACATTAAAAGACCTAGAGATTTGGAATAAAGTATATAAAATTTCTCACAAAGCTCATTTTATTGATACAAAAATAATTCAAGTAAAGAACTGGAAACATTATCTTAAATCTTTAGCGGTAACTAGTAATGGAGTTATCGCTATTGAACTTGCGCAAGCAATACAATATTTAAGTGTGAAAACCACTGTTTGTCTGAAAAATCGCAAAACTGTTTCTTTGACTAGCTCTATCTTCAGAACCTTGCTCAAACAAAACTAAGGCAAGAATTTGAGATTAAATTCGAAATATTACTTATCGCTATTAAATATAATAAAAATAAAGCCAGTATTCACTTTAATTAAAATAGAAAAGCTCAAATTATCAAAACTGACTATTTACTTAATGTAACAGGCCGAACTAGCTATTTAAATATGCTTGATTTAAACAATATTAATACTCATTTTGAATAATCTAAAAAAGATTCCCAGCAACCAATACACATACACAAAAAATTAGGTGAATATCCAATTTTTATAGAAAATTTTCCATAAGATGTCTAGGAAACAATCCACAGATCAAATCTAGCGATACCAAGAATTGAATCTAGATCATTTAAATAAGTAAAAGCCAAAATCCAGCGCTTATCCATTTCATACAGTTAGCTATTTTTAGCTAAACCGTTTAAATGCGGCCTACTTTTACTTATTTAATTTTTTCCCCGCATAAAAAAACACCCTCTTCGTTAGAAGAGGGTGTTTTTAGGAATAATGAGCTGGCGATGACTTACTCTCACATGGGTAACCCCACACTACCATCAGCGCGAAGAGGTTTCACTTCTGAGTTCGGGAAGGGATCAGGTGGTTCACTCTTGCTATTGTCGCCAGCACAACTGTTTATGCTTACTTGCTATGGTCTTATTGGATGCCTAGCTTTCGTCAAATGAGTTATTAACAGATTATGCTAAATTTGAGTTGGTATTGTAACTAGCTTTTGAACTAAATCAAGTATTTTGTATCGAATTAGACGAGCAATACAACTGTTTGGGTGTTGTATAGTCAAGCCTCACGAGCAATTAGTATTGGTCAGCTTCATGCATCACTGCACTTCCACATCCAACCT
>NZ_NEGM01000024.1:0-12465 GCF_002135275.1 Acinetobacter sp. ANC 4973 | reverse complement strand
AGTCAATCCCTCATAGTTAGTAGTCAATCCCTCATAGTTAGTAGTCAATCCCTCATATTTAAGAGCTGAAAGCCTTGTCTTTAAAGGCTTTCAGCCTGCCTAAAAGATTTAAAAGATTTAAAATATAATTAAAAAGAGCAAATTAAAAAATTGCCCTATGTTTTCGCTACGCTCAAACTCTATTGAACTTCGCTTTCGCTCAGTTCGAAGGGGCAATTTTTTTCAAATAACTGGAATTAATTCTCTAAAAGAAAAAGCAACTCGGAATTCGCTTCGCTCATAAGTTTTTATGCTCGCTTCGCTCGGTCTAGATTCAAATTAATTTTGTTCGCACCCTTTCGGGATGCTCTGTACCTACCATTTAAAATCGAAAGGGAGCTTGTAATCAGGGAAAAGACAGGAGCGAAATTTTTATAATGCTCAATCGCTCGTAGACACTCGCTCGGTTTAAACCTGTTTCAGTTAAAAAGAAAAGGACAAAGCGAACGGAGTGTGAGCGACTAAGAAAAATCAAAATCTCAAAACTTATTCCCTCTGACTACCAGCTCCCATCTGAATTTTTCAGGGAGTAGCCGAGCCATCCCGAAAGGGTGGCGGCTCCCCTTTTTGATACACGTAAACAGTGGCCAGGCTCTCCAGTCGTCACTACCTATAAGTAGTGACGACTTAGAGAAGCCTCATATTGCTTACAATACAAAACATTTTTGGAAGTTATTGCTGCGTGATAGAAGAATATTCACACATATACTAATCAGACTTTTTTGTTTTTTCATAACTTTTCTTTGCTGGCTTTCATTTACGTTTTTCAGCTTAAACACAAACTAAATACAGGAGATCAAATACTTTTAATCGCTCTCATCCTATATGCAGAAACGGTTTATTTTTATAAGTATTCACACATTTGGACTTAAAGATTCTCGAATTTTTATACCCATTTTTTGAGCATTTTTTATTGAACCAATTTCTATAATTGAATTTGATAAAACGTTAATTCGGCTCTTAACACTAACCAATACATCGGATCTCACCCAGTTTTAAATTAAAAAATTGATACTTAATTGATTCCGTAGCACAGCATAAAGCTGCGCTGTACTCATCAATCAAGCATCTCCAATAAAAGATGGATCATGACCTTAGAATATCAATTTGATCAGCTCTGCAATAAGTTCCGTGAGGGTTCACACGCCACGCAAGCAAATAGACGGGCTATGCTGAAATTATTCACTGAACAGCTTGCCAGGAATGGCTATGACGTTAAAACCATGTCGCCCAAAGATTTAAAAGGTCGGCATGTGAATAAATTGCTTGAGCAATGGCGTAAGGATGGCGTGTCCACAGGAACGATAAAAAATCGAATGGTGGCCGTAAGGTGGTGGGCTGAAAAAGTCAGCAATAGCGGTGCCGTCAAAGACAATGCAACTTATAAAATAGAAAATCGTGTCTATGTCACCAATGAAAATAAATCTATATCTTTAAAAGATCTGGATTTGTCTAAAACCGATACAAACATAGCGCAAAGCTTACGTTTACAAGACGCTTTCGGGTTTAGACGTGAAGAAAGCATGAAATTCCAACCTGAATATGCCTTAGATGGTCAAAAAATTGAAAATGCTAAATATATCCGCTTAAAAGACAGTTGGACCAAAGGCGGAAGACCTCGAACAATTCCCATAACCAATGAAAAACAACGTCAAGAACTCAAAAATGCCTATGCTCAAGCCGTGAAAAATGGCGGTTCCATGATTCCAAAAGAAAAAAGCTATAAATCTCACAAAGCCAATTTTGAGGCAGTAACGCATGCCCTGGGTGTTGGGCAAACGCATGGTTTAAGGCATGGCTATGCTCAAACCAGATACCGTGAACTCATGGGCTTTGATTGCCCTGCGGTAGGCGGTTCTCGTTCATTGTCTGAACATGAAAGGGAAAAAGATAAAGAAATTAGAATGTTAATCAGTGAAGAATTGGGGCATAGCCGTATCAATATTACGTCCGTGTACCTGGGTTCATGGAGTAAAAATTAATGGGTATTGCATCAGAAATACGTGAAAAATTACCGTTATGTGGTCGTTGTATTAATTGCAAACTTTTGATTTGGAATGATAAAGCAGAGCTAAAACCCACTCAAAATTTAATTAAATTTAGAAGCTCGGAAGCATCTTTTTATTATACGGTTCGTTGTTCATGGCTTAAAAGTCCTGTTTCTGAACCTCAATTCTTAGATACCTGTGAGGGTAAACAACAGCAAAAAGGGGATAATTAAATGGTGCACGATTTTTTTATGGCTTATTACACGTTTTTAATAAGAACTTTGCACTTTAAACCCCTTTTTGTTGGCTACGCGAATACCCTTTTAGTCCTAGTCATTATTGCGCTTTTTCTCATGATCTTTGTGAGCTTAAAGTCACTTTTTAAAGCGCATAATCCATACCATGAGTTTTTATATAATGTTGTGCTTTTGGGTTTGGCTATTCTAGCCCAGACCTATCTGTTGAGCGACCTCACAAATTTGCTTTCAAGTCATTATGTTATCGTTTCAAATAATAATTATTTCGTATCGTGGCTTTTGATTGCTGTTCTTTATACATTTTTGTACTTTGCTGGTGGCAAGTCAAAACCGCGTGCAGAACGTATAAAAAAAGAGTCTGCGGAAGGGTATGGCACCTTATTAAGTGAAGTGCACAGAGGGTTTGAAAATAAAACGCCACTCATTGCTTTTACTGATAGAACTTTACCCAAGAAGCAAATGAAAGACATGCAACAAAAACACCTGAATTGGTCTTTTCATCGTGAAAGCTTAAGGGTCACAAATGAGGATCGGGGCATTGTTTTGGGCGCACCTGGCTCTGGTAAAACAACATTTTTAATTTCTCAAATTGTAGAGTGGATGAAATCGGGGCGCAGCTTCGTGGCCACAGATGTAAAGCCCGAAATTTGGGCGATTTTGAAGGCAAACAATGTCTTTAAAATTTTTGGTTATAAAGATTGGGTTTTTAATCCAACCGATGTTGAGAGTGACCATTACAATATTTTTTCAGAAGTGACGGATTCAGCAGAACTCAACGAGATTTTGAACATTATCATTAAAGATGATACCGCTGAATCGGTGGTGTTTAATGACCTGGCAAGGCGTATTCTGAAGGCTGTTCTCATCGAACTTGGGGATAAAGCATCACTTGTAAATGCTCAAAATTATATTAACAGCATGGATAGCAATGATGAGTTGTTAAAAGCATTAAGACAGTCTGAAAAATCCAGTGTTTCCAATATTGCCAAAGAAATTTCTCGGACTGCTCAAAATGATCGCTTGCTTGCATCTGTGATGACGGCAGTTTCCAAAGCCTTTGAGTTTCTTGATGATGATCGTATTCGAGCAACGACATCAGATAATGCTCCAGGCTTCTACTTAAAAGAAGTTCTAATGCAGCCTAAACAAGCTGTATTTTTACAGTTTGACCAACAGTATAAAAGTTCAACGGCTACGCTATTCGGGGCAATGGTGGCGCATACCATGCGTATTTTACAAGCGAATCAAAACCGTAGACCGGTATTTATCGCCCTAGATGAAATCATCAATTGTGCCCCCATTCCAAAATTCACTGATTTGCTCAATACGATACGTTCTGCAAACATGCCTACGTTCCTATACCTTCAGAGTTTAGAGGGCTTAAATCGCCTCTATGGGTCAAATAGCGACAAAATATTCATGGGTTCTAGTAATTTGAAAATCGTTTTTAGAATTGGGGATATTGAATCGGCTGAAGAATGCAGTCGGTTGGTTGGTCAAACTGAGACGACATATATCTCTGAAACAGCAGGCACAAGTCAAACCAGCGGTACAAGTTCATCCAGTCGGGCCAGCAGTTCATCTTCTAACAGATCGCAAAATGTAGGGACAACAAAGTCTATTAAATTGGAATCCATTATTGAGCCTGCCGAATTTATTAAGTTGCCAATTGGTACTGCCGTGGTGATGTATAACGGCTCTTATGGAACGCTGGAAATGCCGAAATATTATGAGTGCTACAACATGCCAAAACGCACAACTTTAAAAACGATTCAGGATTTTAAAGCTGCCTAAATTTCGAAGCTTTTCTTTAATAATTTTCTCAGAAAATCTGAGCATGGTTCATGACAATATAGGAGTGCGATAAACAGTGTTATATGAAGCATATTACCCAAGTGAAGTAAGCAACAATCATCCGATTAAAATTTTCTATGGCTTTGTACAAGAGGGATTTGACAAGGATTATCAATTAACTTTAGTCGTTTTTTATCCCGAATTAACAGGTACATCTTTATTTAATTTGACGGATAAGACTAAAGCTGGTTTAGCAAATTTTCTATTACAAAAATATGTTTATGGTGTTGGAGCTTCACACATCAAAGTGGCTTTTGTATGCGAGCATGTCAATGAGAGAGACTTCTATACTGAAATTTGGGGTATAGATGTTTTTGAAAACTACGCTTTAGAGCAACTCGAGCAACAACCTAGAAGTTTACTCAGTGGCATTTTCGGAAATGATTCTAAAGAAGTCAGTATTCATTCAAGTTATTTGAATATCGGATTAACTGATTCAATCAAATTGATTGATGAAGGGCATTTAGATACGGCTCAAACGGCTTATCTTTTAAATAAGCTGAAAGAAAAAACTGATTACGGAAATTTTAATAAAATTTTTGGTGAGTAAAAAATTTTGCTGGCTATACGAAATTTAGTTATTCGAACTAAATTTCGTATAAGAGATTTTATGTTAAATAAAAAAATTTTTATAGAAAAGATCTATATTTATTATTTAACCTGTAAATCTATTTCCTTGATGGGAATTTCAATTCTGGCTTCAGCTAAAATTACTCTAGGTACGAAGTTTGCTAATTCTATTAGTAAAAAATCTTCTGTAATGAAAAAAATAATATTTTCTTCATTTATATACTGAAAATATTTTGTTAAATCTTCAAAAGTATTATATTTTTTTAATAGAATTAACGTTTCTTCCCAACTTCGATAATCTTTAAATAAATTATGAAATTTCAACGTTCTTAAGGGGGAAATTTGGAAATTAATGGATTTTATATAAGTATTAGGGTGCACTCCGCCAAAGTAAGAATTTATTGAAATACATATACTTATAATGTTATTTGATATAAAACTTATATTTCCAATAATTTGCAAATCAAAACTTAAACTTTTCATCACCTCTGATTCAAAGTACTCAGGATCTTCTAAAACGAAATTTCTATACTCGAATATCTCTTCTACAATTTTTCCTTGAATTACGTTATTGATTTCATTCGCGTCAAAAAAATGATTATCAATGAATTCAGGAAATTCACACAAGAAATCAATTTTGAAATCGTGTATGTTAAATTTATATCTATTTTCTTGATTGATATAAGTATCATTTATTGAATTGATTTGATGATTTTCTTGGAAATATTTTCTACGTTGTAAGTTTAAGCTATCAAGAATCTTTTTTTCAAAATACACATCATCAATAAAAATATGTTGTATATGTTTAAAATTTATATCTGTGAGTTTATCTTCTAACGTAACGGGAACAATATAAATATCATTGTTTAATTTATATTCCATTAAGCTTCTTGCAAGTTTATATTCTTTTTGAATATATCCTCTTTTTCTTAATGAAGTAGTCGAAATTAAAAAAATAATAAAGTCCGCAGTCGAAAGATTTTCCTTTATTTCTAAATCCCAATCCTGTCCTGGCAATAATTTTTCTTTATCCAGCCATGGTTCATAATTTGTGCAGCTTAGGAAGTCGTAAATTTTTTTTGCACTATTGTAGTCTTCACTAGCATAGCTAATAAAAACCTTATTTAAGTTTTTATCTGTTTGGATAGGCATATTATAAACTATCCTGTCTAGCTAACCATTGCGTATGCTCTCGAGAAAATGCATTTTCACTATCTGCTACAAATATCTCAAATTCTTTATCGTCTAAAATATTTAAAAATTTCTCCTTAATTTTAGAAATCTCAAATGCAGTGAGTCTATAGCTAGCGGATAATTCTCTATGTTTTTTAGTAACTAACCAAGTAAATACAAATGAACTAGCTAATAAAAATACATCTGCAGGCCAAATATTTATTTCTGGATATTTAGCCCTTAGGATTGCAAATAACATTGCTAAAATTTGAAATAGAATCATTATAGAAAACCAGAATTTTGATTTTTTCCGATTCTTTTCTGCATTTATATTATAAAAATCTAGTTGATCTTGAATTCTATTTTTAAGATAAAAATCTTTTCTTTCCTCAAAATTTTGATTTCGAATAGTTTTCATTTCACTAGTTATATAATTTATATCTGATCCAATATGACAAAAGTCTTCAGATAATTGTTGGTGTTCTTTTAATAAAGCATTTAATTTATCTATAATATTGTCGTCCACAACTTTAGCTTCTAGTTGTAAAGAAAATGGTTCAGCACCAGTAGCATATTTAAAAGATATAGATTTCACAGATTCTGCGAGTGCTCTAGATCTATACCAAGTTTGGTCTTTTTTAGATAGAACTAAGTAAATTGTAGCAAGTATTGAAAAAAATATTAAAGCTGCACTAACAAAGGCAAAATTAGAGCTAGTTAATCCAAAAAATCCTAATACAGCACTTACTAAGCTCAAAATAAAAGTTAATTTAATATTTAATAGATAATTTTTCTGAGAAGAGTTCGATAAATTATCAGCCTGATAAAACAATGTAGGAAATTTAAGAACTTTACTCATCATTCAAGACCTAAAATTTTTGTATAACGTAATCTTTCATAAACATGAGATAAATAGTGATAATTATCATTAGGTTTTTTCGTATAATCCTCTAAGGCAAAGGCAAGGATATCTGGCGAGAATGGAATAAAGATAGCACCTACATTTTTTAGAGGATCGGGAGTTAAAAAATCATTAATACGTCTTCCATCATGATGATTTCGATCAAGATTGACAGCAATAATTCTACAATTTTTTTCTAGAGCTACTTCGATCTCCCACTCTACAAATGTTTTCTTAAATCTAGTATCTTGTCCAATCAAAGATATAAAAGTTCCTGCCATATTTATTCTTTCACGGCATAATCTTTTTATATAAGCTTCATTAGTGGAATTGATTGCAGTATGTAACTGGCAATCTGAGAAGTTAAAATCGAATCGAGTATTAGCTTTCCATGCTTTCATTAAATGATAAGAACGAATATCACTACTACTAAAACCTACAAATGCTCTTGGTAAGCCCATTTAAAAGACCTTATATTTTAGAATGTTATTTATATCAGACGGATTACAAATCTTCAATTTGATATATCTTATGGAAAAATCTAAATAAATTCACTCAAATTGATAGGTCTCTTTCATAAATTAAGATTTTCTAAAATTAACATAATACGGATTATACGAAGTCAAAAATGGGAGCTTATAGCTCCCATTTTTTATGGATGATTCTTTAGTTCATTCAGCATGGCATCACGCAGAATTTTGTTCATTCGTGTCTGGTAGCCTTTGCCTTGGGCTTTCAGCCACTGCATGACATCTGCATCGATGCGAACCGTAGTTACTTGTTTAGTCGGCTTGTAAAAAGGATTCTGCACTGCATTTTTCCAAAAACTTTCATCAAGTTCAGGAATGTCTGAAAAGTCTATTTCACTGTTTGGGCGTTTAGCTAAAGCGTCAAGTCTTGCCTTTTGTTCTTCAGATAAAACAGGAGGGTTATTCAAATCCACTTTGTAAGTAACGGTTTTGTTCATACTGTTTCCTCTCTTTTTTCTCTGCCTGTCGTGCTGAAATAATACGGATATGATCAATCCCATTATGATCTTGCACAGTGTGGGCTACTAATAAAACTGTCTGCCCGTGTACGAGACCTATCGCTTGCCAACGATATTCACCATTCTCAAAGCGATCCTGTTTGAAGACGGCATGAGCATCATAAAAAACCAATGTTGCATCTTCAAAAGCTACACCATGTTTTTTGAGGTTGGTTTCTGCTTTATGCTCATCCCATGAAAACTCAATTTCCATAGTTGCATCGCTTTTTGTTAATATAAAAATGTTAATACAAAATTGTAAATTTTGCAAAGTTGTTCCATTTTTTATTGGCAAAATCTTACAGAATCGAACATAAAAAAACCGACTTGTTTCAAAGTCGGCTTTTTTATGGTTTTTGGATTTTTCTGATATTAATAAGTTGTTGATATTTATATTAATATACAAGTGTACTTCGTATAAGCGCCATTATGTTAAATAGAGTGCATTAGTCGATTTTTTCTATTATTTATAAGACATATTTTATAAGGGAAATAAGCGGTTAGAAATCACACTTTTCATGACCATGGTGGAGGTAAGTCGTTGAACTCCTGGAAGAGCAGAAAGCTTTTCATCATATAGTTTTTGAAAATTAGCTAAATCTCTCACAACTACATGTAATAAATAATCAGGATCTCCAAATAAACGCTGTGCTTGAATGATGTCTGGGATATCAAGAATAGCCTCCTCAAAATGAGCAATGGTAGTTTTATCACCATCCCTCATAGTCACAAATACAATAGTCGAAAAATTCAGCCCAATACGACTCGCTTCGAGTTGAGCACAATACCCTTTTATTATCCCTGACTCCTCTAAAGTCCGAAGTCTTCGATGGCATGGTGAAAGACTTAAGCCTACTTTTTCTGCCAATTCTGTAATTGATAAACGACCATTGGATTGTAATTCAGCAAGAATCTTTCTATCTATCTTATCCATTTAGAAAAATCGTCCATTAAAGTTGAGTTATGAGCAAATATTTGAAAGCACATTCTAAATTTTAAGGCTTAACCTTGCCAGCTTGTGAAATGGAATGATTTTTTAATTTATGGCATTTAATACACTTATCGCTTTTTGGAGTATATCCATTCTTTTTGTGATCACCCCGGGTGCTGATTGGGCATATGCGATTTCAGCTGGAATTAGAGGAAGAGTTTTACCTGCTATTTCAGGGTTACTGCTTGGCCATTTTATAGCAACTCTTGTTGTTGCTGCGGGTGTAGGGACACTGGTTGCGAGCCAACCTATAGCCCTTATGGTACTCACGATTATTGGATCACTTTATTTATTATGGATGGGGATTAGTTTATCTCTTCATCCAGCAACTATATCTAGTGAAAATAACCTCAACCTAGATGCTAATAAATCAGGGTGGAACTGGGTTTTTAAGGGATTTGGGGTAAGTGGATTAAATCCAAAAGTCTTTTTGTTATTCCTAGCATTATTACCCCAGTTTATTCATTCATCATCATCGTGGTCTATGACTATACAAATTATTTCTTTGGGATTAATCCATATTCTGAGTTGTGCCATTGTTTATATTTTAGTGGGTTTTAGTGCTCAAGTTTTATTAAAAACACGACCACGAGCAGCACAGATTGTTAGCCAAATTTCAGGAGGCTTAATGGTTTTAATCGCCCTTATTTTAATTATAGATCAGGTTAAACATTATAGTTTGAGATAAACCCTAAAAATTTAATAGATGAAATTGTGAGGTAATCATGCAGCAAATCACACTAAACACATTAAAAAAGATGAAAAAGGATGGAGAAAAAATCGCAGTTTTAACTTGCTACGATTCAACTTTTTCCAAAATTTCAAATCAAGCAGGCATTGATGCTTTGCTTGTTGGGGATACTCTAGGAATGGTTTTACAAGGTAACGATAGTACTTTACCTGTAATGATTGAGCATATGGCATATCACACAGCGTGTGTTAAAAAAGGGAATAACCAAGCATTTATCATTTCTGATTTACCTTTTATGACTTACTCTTTTCCTGAGCAAGCGTTAAAAAATGCGGGTGTACTGATGCAAGCAGGTGCTCATATGGTCAAGTTGGAAGGTGACATTTGGCTTTGTGAAACCATTACACGCCTAACAGAAAATGGGGTGCCTGTGTGTGCTCATATCGGTTTAACACCTCAAGCAGTCAATGTACTGGGAGGATTCAAAGTACAGGGCAGAACAGAAGAACAAGCCAAGCAGTTATTAGAATCGGCTAAGAAATTAGAAGAGTCTGGTGCAGCGATGTTGTTATTAGAATGTGTACCCTCAAATTTGGCTGAAAAAATTACTAAGGCTGTAGATATTCCTGTTATTGGTATTGGTGCTGGAGCAGAAACAGATGCACAAGTCTTAGTACTACACGACATGTTGGGATTAAATGAAAAAACTGCCAAGTTTGTTCGTAATTTTATGGAAGAACAATCGAGTGTACAAGATGCTATAAAAGCATATGTACTTGCTGTTAAAGATGGTTCTTTTCCTAGTGAAAAAAATCAATATATCTACTGACTCGTAAATGTTTAATTTAGATTTTCTAAAATTAACATAATACACCTTATACGAAATGCAAATTTTTATTTCATATAAATCATAGTTTTATGCTGATGTTGAAAGCCCAGTCACACCCGATTGGGCTTTTTTAATGATTTATCACGTTCCACGTTTACTATTCGAACAATGTTCCACGACTTTATTTAGCTCAAATTAACCATTCGGCAAGAAAAAGCGACTGATAAAGCCCCTTTTCTTCGGCTCTGGCTCTACGTGATCTGGAATAGGAATTCGCTTATTTTCCGGCTGCTCTGGAGTAGTCAATCCGTCATCTTTCGGCTGAGTTTGGATCTCAGTTTGTACAGGAGCTTCTTTTTGTTGAGTAGTCAATCCATCATAGTTCGACTCACTTTTTGAGCTAGTGTCTGTTGCTGTATCTAATTTTGGATCGATAGACCTAGTTGTATAGGCTCTTGGAGCTTCTAATAATCGTTGTATCGCTTCAATTTGTTCATCCTTAACGTGTAATTGATCATTCTTGGCTTTTAATTCATCACGTTGAAACTGCTCACGCTCATGCGCCTGTTCAAGCTGTTTTTGAAGCATGTAAACCTGCTGTTCTAGAAGGTGAACTTCTGACAACTTTCGTGTTTCGGTTGTCTGTGAACTGTTCACATTTCTAGACGGTTCACCAAAAACTCGAATAGCTTCGGAAAGATCAATTTTACCATCACTATTCTTACTTAAATTACCTTTATTAACTTGCTTATAAATGGCTTGACGAGTCATTCCATACAGGTTTGAAAGCTCAATAACAGATAGTGATTTCATCTTGTAATTCTGGTTGTCTATTATGTGAACCAAGATACATCAACAAACAGTCAACCGCTACATACACAGTCGATCTTTTATGCCTTAAAGCCTAAATTTTTAAGATGAGGAATAAGTTGTTTTTGTTGCATTGGATCTCGCAGCATATCTTTAATTTTGATAGCTAAGTCGTCATAACTTTCACCTTGTTGTGCTAGGTGAGATACTTCATGTAAGCGTGAAAGCTGATTACCAAACATATTAATTTGTGAATCTGTCAATTTATAAAAATTATTCTGTTCAGATTTATGCTCAATACTTTTTGATTTTTCTTTAAACGTGAATTGAATGTGTGTGACTTTTCGGCCTGTCTTTATTTGCTCGTAAGATACATTTAAAGGGCTATGTTCATTGATTTGATCTACAGCTGTATCAATAACCCATCTTTTTAAATCAGCAGATAATGGATATCTTTTTCCTAACTCCAACATACCTCTTAGAGATTCGATGGAAATCTCCCGTTTTCCTATTGAACGGTATTGGCTTAATAACTCATAAATACGAATAGCATAGGCGCTACTCATACCAGCAATGTCAGATAATGAATACTTAGTGAATTCACGACTTAGATTAGAAATGAAAGGCAAAATTTCTTTAGAAAACCTAATTCCTACAACGCTTTTACTTTCTAAAAATCGTATGGATTGAATCCATCTCATTTTGATTGATTCATCATCAATAGCTAAATTAATTGATCTGTCATATAAGCGGTTTACACCATCTTTTAGATCTCTATAAGCCGTTTTTTCATGAACCCCAAGTTTTTTTAAGTCATCAATAGTTACGCGATAAATTTCATCATCTGTAATGTCTTCAGCCCGACTAATTTTACTAATAGCCGCTAACACAATACGCTGTTCTGTTGAGCTGAGTTGATATGAAGCCTCAATAACTTGATTTGATTTAACTACTAGTTCTTTTTTAGATGGACTCATCACTTTTATTTCGAAAACCTAGAAAACCTAACTATGAGCACTATAATTCTCTCATAGTTAGTAGTCAATCCCTCATATTTAAGTAGTCAATCCCTCATAGTTAGTAGTCAATCCCTCATAGTTAGTAGTCAATCCCTCATATTTAAGAGCTGAAAGCCTTGTCTTTAAAGGCTTTCAGCCTGCCTAAAAGATTTAAAAGATTTAAAATATAATTAAAAAGAGCAAATTAAAAAATTGCCCTATGTTTTCGCTACGCTCAAACTCTATTGAACTTCGCTTTCGCTCAGTTCGAAGGGGCAATTTTTTTCAAATAACTGGAATTAATTCTCTAAAAGAAAAAGCAACTCGGAATTCGCTT
>NZ_NEGM01000023.1:0-30702 GCF_002135275.1 Acinetobacter sp. ANC 4973 | reverse complement strand
GTGGCTGAAAATGGTGACTTAGCCAATTGGCATACGGGTGCACCAGATGCCATTCCTGCGGTGGGTGGTGCCATGGACTTAGCAGTAGGTGCGAAAAAAGTCTTTATCACCACTGACCATGTCACTAAAAAAGGTGAACCGAAGATTGTCGCCGAACTGGCTTATCCCGCCACTGGTTTAAAATGTGTCGATCGTATTTATACCGACCTCTGTGTGATTGATGTCACGGCTGAGGGTATGCAAGTGATTGAAAAAGTGGACGGTTTAAGCTTTGCAGAATTGCAGGCGATGACGGGTGCGAAACTGGTTGATGTGACTGTTTAACCTTTTAGAAATCCAGAAGTTCCAAATTACTTGAGATCATACCTATTAAGTTAATAACGGAAGTTCCTTCTCCCTCAGGGAGAAGGTTAGGATGAGGGGATTTATAAAGCATCCTCTCCCTAACCCTCTCCTTCAAAGGAGAGGGAATTCTGTGAGCTGAGAATCAAACATGAAAAATGCTTATATTATCGATGCTATTCGTACTCCCTTTGGTCGCTATGCTGGTGGTCTCGCTGCTATCCGTGCCGATGATTTAGGTGCATTACCCATTAAAGCGCTGATGCAACGTAATCCATCGGTGAACTGGGAATTGGTGGATGACATTATTTATGGTTGTGCCAACCAAGCCGGTGAAGACAACCGTAATGTCGGTCGTATGTCTGCACTGCTTGCAGGTGTGCCGTATCAAGTGCCGGCCACCACAGTGAATCGTTTATGTGGTTCATCACTGGATGCGATTGCCATGGCCGCGCGTGCCATTAAAGCCGGTGAAGCAGATTTAATCATTGCTGGTGGTGTAGAAAGCATGAGCCGTGCGCCTTTGGTGATGGGTAAGTCTGAAACTGCTTTTGGTCGTGCGCAGAAACTTGAAGACACCACCATGGGCTGGCGCTTTATCAATCCGAAACTCAAAGAGCTGTATGGTGTCGAAACCATGCCGCAAACCGCTGAGAATGTGGCAGCACAATTCAATATTAATCGTGCCGATCAAGATCAGTTTGCGCTTAGCAGTCAACAACGTACCGCCAATGCGCAAGCGCGTGGTTTCTTTGAACAAGAAATTATTCCTGTATCCATTCCACAGCGTAAAGGCGAGCCTGTGGTGATTGCTCAGGATGAACATCCACGTGCCACCACACTAGAAGCCTTAACCAAGCTGAAACCTGTGGTAAAAGCTGACGGTACAGTGACGGCGGGCAATGCTTCGGGCATCAATGATGGTGCAGCCGCGCTTTTAATCGCATCGGATGATGCGATTACACAGTACGGCTTAAAAGCACGTGCCAAAATTATTGCTGCAACGTCTGTCGGTGTTGAACCTCGCATCATGGGCTTTGCACCGGCACCAGCAATCAAAAAACTCTTGGCGCAAACAGGTTTAACCCTTGAGCAGATGGACGTGATTGAACTGAATGAAGCCTTTGCCGCACAGGCTTTGGCCGTCACACGTGATTTAGGCATCAAAAATGGTTCGACACAGGTCAATCCGAATGGGGGTGCAATTGCTTTGGGTCATCCACTGGGTGCATCGGGTGCGCGTTTGGTCACCACAGCACTGAACCAACTTGAAGCCACGGGCGGAACATACGCTTTGTGTTCAATGTGTATTGGCGTCGGGCAAGGTATCGCCCTCATTATTCAACGGGTTTAACACATCATAACTATTTAAGATATTTCCCCTCCCTTTTTTAAAGGGTGAGAATTATTGCTTCGCAAGGAGGGATTTTATGCCAACATTTATTTCAAATGATGCAACTATTAATTACGCCACGTTTGGTGATGCGAATAAACCTGCAATCATCTTTTCAAATTCGCTCGGTACTAATTATGGGATGTGGCAACAGCAATTTAATCATTTTAAAAATGATTACTTTGTGATTTGCTATGACACACGGGGTCATGGTGCATCTACTGCACCGCAAGGTCCTTATAGCATTGAACAATTGGGTCAAGATGTAGTGAATTTACTTGATCATTTAAATATTGAAAAAGCAACATTTTGTGGTATTTCCATGGGTGGCCTAACAGGTCAATGGCTTGCCATCCATCATCCACAACGTTTTAACCATGTGATTGTCTGTAACACTGCTGCAAAAATTGGTCAAGAAAATGCTTGGCAAGAACGTGCAGCATTGGTTCGTGAGCAAGGTTTAGCACCCATTGCGTCCACAGCAGCATCACGTTGGTTTACCCTTCCCTTTATCCAAAGCCAAGCAACAATTGTGGAAACGCTGAGTAACGACCTCGCAGCTAGCAGCGCAGAAGGTTATGCAAATTGTTGTGAAGCTTTGGCTAAAGCGGACCTCCGTGAACAACTCAAGGACATCACTGTTCCAGTCTTGATTGTTGCAGGTATACAAGACCCTGTAACGACGCTTACAGATGGTCAATTTATGTTGGATCGTATTCCTCATGCCCAAATCTTTGAAATCAATGCCTCGCATATTTCAAATATTGAATGTCCAAATGAGTTTAATCAAGCAGTTCAGCGCTTTATTGCTTAACATAAAAATCAAATGCTTAAGCCTCACTTATTTGTAGTAATACTTTTCACTTAAGAGTAATTCAATGATTACTCATTTAAAAATCTCCCCTAACCCCTCTTTGAAAAAGAGGGGAACTATCGAGAATTTAAAATAATTTTATATTCTTGAAACTCCCTCCTTTGAAAAGGATGAGAAACACTGTTTCGCAAGGGGAGGATTTAAAAATGCTTCAGTGAACAGCATTGCACTTATTTGTGGGGCTTTTACATTATCACTATTCAAAAATCACATTGCTGAATATACAAAAGCATAAACAATCAGAACCCTCAGTATTCATTTAGCAGAAAAAGCCTGCAACCAATACACAATATTCTAAAACTTTTACCCCATTCATGGCTGGACATTAAACTTAGAATAAGAGCAATGCCCTCTTTGGCTAAGCAAATAGGCTCTACATTATTTCCATTTAAAAAATCTCAAAATAAATATAATTTTGCCATCATTTCAATAGGCTGAAACGATGGCATTTATTGCTTATCTAATATGTTGCTTATTTACGTTATGAATAGAAAATTTTTAGATCAATTCAACTGCAATTGCGGTTGCTTCACCACCGCCAATACATAATGCTGCAATACCTTTTTGACCACCAGTACGTTTTAATGCATGAATTAATGTCACAATAATACGCGAACCTGACGAACCCAATGGATGTCCTAGTGAGCAAGCGCCACCATTCACATTGACTTTGCTTGGATCTAAATTGAAGGCATCAATGGCTGCCATCGTCACCATTGCAAAAGCTTCATTAATTTCCCAAAGATCAACATCCGTCGCAGTCCAACCTGTCTGTTTCAAGACTTTCTCAATCGCACCCACTGGAGCAATAGTAAATTCAGAAGGATGTTGGGAGTTACTTGCATAAGCGACAACTTTTGCAATCGGTTCAAGACCGCGTTCAGCTGCAATATCACTTGAAGTTACAACCAGTGCAGATGCACCATCACTGATTGAACTGGCATTCGCAGCAGTAATCGTACCGTCTTTTTTGAAAGCTGGACGTAAAGTTGGAATTTTATCTGCTTTGGCATTAAGAGGTTGTTCATCTTGCTCAACAATGACATCACCCTTACGACCAGATACCGTTACAGGAACAATTTCGGCTTTGAAATAACCATTATGAATTGCAGTCACTGCTTTATTTAAAGAGCTGATCGCAAAACTATCTTGTTGTTCGCGGGTATACCCTTTTTGATCTGCCATGTCTTGTGCAAGTACGCCCATAGAAAGACCTGTTTCAGCATCTTCTAAGCCTTCTTGGAACATATGATCTATGATTTTACCATGTCCCATACGGTAACCTGCACGTGCTTTCTCAAGTAAATATGGTGCATTACTCATAGATTCCATGCCCCCTGCAACTACAATTTGTGCAGAACCGGCTTTAATCGCATCAGCAGCTTGCATAACCGCTTTCATACCTGAACCACAAATTTTATTGATGGTGGTTGCACCAGTAGCATCAGGTAAACCTGCCTGACGCATGGCTTGACGTGCTGGACCTTGTTTTAAACCCGCAGGCAGAACACAACCAAAAATCACTTCATCAATATCCGATGGCTGTAAGCCTGAACGCGCAACCACTTCTTTAATGGCAACAGCACCTAAGTCGGGCGCTGTACATGAAGATAGTGATCCTTGAAAACCACCCATTGCAGTACGAACTGCATTGACAATAACAATCATTTTTTCATCCTAATTTCTAAATTTTGTTGTTTAACATGAACTCTAAATTTGAAAGACATAACCCTATGTGTTCAAAATTGAGAATATATCCATTCGAATAATGCTTGAATAAAATATCTTTTCTATAAATGACATTGAATTGAATGATTCATCATCAAACCTCACCGTTAAATAGCTAACTGGAAGACTGCCTGATCAGAATATTCATCTCTTTGCATTTACTCAGTGAATCTATTTTTTAGTGTAAAAAGACAATAAAATAATTATTCCTTAATTGGAATTTTATTGATGATTATTGACCTCTAAAGTTCTCATTGATTGACTTTTAATTATGGCTATGCAGTTGATAGAACTTGTCAAAATGAAATATTGATTTAAAATATTAATTGCCAGTCATACTCGACAATGGTGGAATACTTATTGCTATTTTATATAGTATATAGTCACCTCGCTTTTTAATGTCTTTTTGGGACAATTGCAATGAATACAGTACGCCAACAAAATTTTCTATTACGTAAAGAGAAAATTTTAGCCATGGCAGAAACGCTGTTGCTAGATAACAATCAAGATATTACGCTTGGAGAACTTGCCTCTGAACTTGATATTGCCAAGGGTACAATTTATAAGCATTTTAAAAGTAAAAATCAGCTTTATTTAGAACTGATTATTTTAAATGAAAGAAAATTATTAGAAATTTCAAAAAAATATAAAAACAATATTAAAACCTATGTTTCTCAATACATGCTTTACAACATGCTCAATTCTAACCGCACCATTTTATTACATGTCATTGAAGACCGCTTGACCAATAACGAAAAAAAATTAAAAGAATTATTTGAAGAGTTATATCAAGTACGAGAAGAACGGATTATTGAAATTAAAGACATGACGGATGAATATCTAAAATCTTTAGATAGCGCTATGTCTATTCGCGATTATTTATCTTATGTCTGGACAGTGACTTATGGTGCGTCTTTATTGCTCAATTCAACGCATTATCAAAAATCAATTGGTTCACGAGAACGCTTAATCAAACTCTATATTAATCAAGCGCTCATGACACCAGATAAAATATCTTCCGTGGGTTAAGCCTTGTTTCAATCGAAAAGTGATTGGCATAAATACCAATCACTTTTCCATCCCGATAATTTAAATGATGTAAGTAATCAAACTCTAAACTCTATCTTATGGTTTACTTATTGCTGAATAATGCCATAGTTTGAACCATCTAAATCATTCATTTGACTGAATAATTCATAACACATCTGGCGCAACCATTGATGGCTGGTTTTATGATGACACGACATATGCCAATATTGTTTTACGGCATAGGTTGGAAAGGTAATTGGGGCATCAAAAATTTGTAAATTACCACGTGACAATAAAACTTCGCTTAAATAATAAGGCACCGTCGCAATGGCATCTGTTTCCTGAACCACCAATCCGACCCCTAAATAGCTCGGCAGCCGCATTAAAATATTACGTTTTAATTCTAAATTTAACAGTTCATTTTCAATATGATAATGCCCAAATCCCGCATCAATATCGATATGTGACTCACTTAAATATTGTTCAATCGTCAAATTATTACTGTTGAGTCGAGGGTGGTTTTTTGAAGCAATAACCACGTAATATTGTTCAAATAATTTTTGTTGATAAAAACCATTTTCCAAATTTGGCAAAAAGCCAATAGCTAAATCAATTTCACCATTAGCCATCTGATAACTGGTTTCAGAGGTAATACCACGAACATTTAAACGAATATGTGAAGCATGTTTTTTTAAATACTGGGAAATTTTAGGCAATAGAACCAAATGTGATACATCGGTCATGGCAATGGTAAATTTCTGCTGTGAAGTCGATTGGTCAAAATTAATGGTAAAATTATTAATAATTTCAACCTTACTCAGCGCTTCACTGACCAAAGGAAAAAGTTGTTTCGAAAGTTCGGTTGGAACCATCTCATTACCGATCCTTAAAAAAAGAGGATCGTTATAATGTTGTCTGATTTTATTCAGAATGTTACTTACTGTCGGTTGACTCATCGACAAATATTCAGCTGCAAGCGAAACACTTTTATATTTATAAATATACAAAAAAACACTGAGTAATTTACAGTCAAGCTCAAACACTAATCGAAATCCTACTATTTTCTATATGTAACGGTGATACATCATCGACTTTTTTAGACAAATTTCCAATGTCCATTTATTCCGAATATGCTGTGTCAGCGAAATTAAATGATGATTCATATTATAAATGAATAACGATAGACAAAAATAGACTTTTTGCATGCAACATTTTTCGATTGCTGGTCAACATTTATAAAGTCTAACTTAATAATTGAACATTTAGAGCATTGTGAATTTAGGAATCTAGTATGTGTATTACACATTTCTCAGCACTATAAAAATAATGATGCAATCGGTTTGACTTAAAGCTGAGTTTTTCAGGTTTAAGTCAAACATTCGAACGATGAGCTAAAAACTACAGCTTATTCAGCAGAAATATCTTCAAATAATACAGAAGACAAATAGCGCTCACCGGCATCGGGGAAAATCACCACAATGGTTTTTCCAGCATTTTCAGGGCGTGCTGCTAATTCAGCCGCGGCTGCCATTGCCGCACCACTTGAAATACCCACCAAAATGCCTTCCTGCGTTGCTATTTTACGCGCCCATTCAATGGCTTTAGCACCCTCAATCGCAATCACTTCATCGACTAAATCTAAATCTAGATTTTTAGGAATAAAGTTCGCACCAATGCCTTGAATTTTATGTGGCCCAGGAGTCAATGCTTCACCACGTTTGGTTTGCCCAATAATTGGTGATTCAGCCGGTTCAACTGCAACTGAATAAAGCGGTTGATTTTTTACTTGCTCAAAATAGCGAGAAATACCTGTAATCGTACCGCCCGTACCTACGCCAGCAACTAAAATATCAACCTTACCGCCTGTCGCTTCCCAAATTTCTGGGCCAGTTGTTTGCTCATGAATTTTAGGATTGGCTGGGTTTTCAAATTGTTGCGGTAAATAATATAAATCAGGTTGTTCAGTGGCTAAACGAACCGCTTCATCGACAGCACCTTTCATGCCTTTTGCAGGTTCAGTCAGCACCAAGTTTGCACCAAAGGCCTTTAACACTTTACGACGTTCAATACTCATACTTGCAGGCATGGTTAAAGTAATCGCATAACCTTTTGCAGCAGCAACAAATGCAAGTGCAATCCCCGTATTGCCACTGGTTGGTTCTACAATATGCATACCTGATTTAAGTAACCCTTTTTCTTCAGCGTCTGCAATTAAAGCTGCACCAATACGGCATTTCACAGAAAAAGCAGGATTACGACTTTCAATTTTAGCCAATACTGTAGCAGGTGACGAAATTGAACGATTAATCCGAATTAATGGCGTGTTGCCAATCGCTTCAGCATTATTGCTATAAACCGCAATACCTAAATTTTTTGGTGTTGGAAAAGCAGAATCTGTACTCATTTTAACTCCATTGAGCGATTTTTGATTTTAAAGTCATGGATTCATCATAAGCCATTTATACATTGAAGATAAGCTTTTCTAATTCAATTTTGATGCAACTTTACTGGCTTATTTAAATCTAAAAATAAAAAAACTGTCGATCATCAGCGTTCAAATTTTCTTACCTAGTTACAACTTAAATGACTTATTTGTCATCAATAATATTTGTATTTATTCATGTTATTGCACACAATATCATTCAAATGAAAACTAATTTAGGGAATACGATGTCTAATAAGGGTTATAGCCGATTCTATCGCCAATTTACGCAAAAACTCCTAGATAAGATCGTCACTCCTCAAGTCTTAGGCAACACCACCGAATTAGAAAAAAATATAGAAAACCAATTCGAGAAAAAATTAATCTGCTATGTGTTGCAAGATTCATCGCTCAGTAACACGGTATTAATCGACACCGAAGCCAAAGCACGAAAACTACCTTCTGTTTTTGCCCCTTTAATGATTCAAGAATTTCAAGAAGAAGATTCAATACTGGCATTGAACATGCCTAGCTCAAAAAGTGAGGCTTACCATTATTCGGCAAAATTGATTCGAATGATTGAAGTCTTAGAAAAATATCCTGAATACGATATTGAACTTGTGCCTGTGACTGTTTTATGGGGACGTTCACCTGAATATGAAGACTCTTGGTTTAAGGCCTTATTTTCTGATGCTTGGTCTACCCCATCCAAATTAAAACAAGCCTTGAATATTTCCTTATATGGTCGTGAAAACTACATTGAATTTCATAAACCAATTTCACTTAAAGCCGCAATTGAAAAAGCCAAAACTGAGCGTCCGAACTTTTCTCCTGCGCATTCTATTGTCAAAGAACTCAATTCAAATTTTAATAAATACAAAGAAGCCATTTTAGGCCCCGACTTATCAGACCGTCGCAATCTCATTAATAAATTAATGAAAACTGAAACGGTTCAAGATGCAATTCGCAAAGAAAGTATTGACCATAAAATTAGTATGTTTGAAGCAGAAAATCGTGCCAAAGGTTATTTAACTGAAGTGGTTTCTGATTTTTCCTATTCAACTTTACGTTTTGCTGAAATTGCGCTCACCAAGTTATGGACGCAGCTATATGATGGTATTGAAGTGCATAATTTCGATACCGTTCGAGAATTAGCCAAGGACTATGAGATTGTCTATACGCCTTGTCATCGCAGTCATATCGACTACTTACTGCTTTCTTATGTGATTTTCAATCGCGGCTTAATGGTTCCGCATATTGCAGCAGGTATTAACTTAAATCTACCTGTAGTCGGGCAAATCATGCGTGGTGCTGGCGCTTATTTTATTCGTCGAACCTTTAGTGGAAATGAATTATATACTTCTGTTTTTAAAGAATATTTACACAGTCTTTTATCACGAAACACACCGTTAGAATACTTTATTGAAGGTGGACGTTCACGTACGGGGCTACTTTTACCCCCCAAAAAAGGCATGCTGTCGATGACAGTGCAAAGCCATTTACGTGGTGCAACCAAACCGATTGCTTTTATTCCAACCTATTTTGGCTATGAAAAGTTGATTGAAGGTACGTCTTACTTAAATGAATTGAATGGTAAACCAAAGGAAGCCGAATCGATTTGGGGCATTTTAAGTTCAGCACGTAAAATTGAAAAAATCTTTGGTCAAGTCCATGTCAATTTTGGCGAACCCATTTTTCTCGATCAAGTTTTAACAGCCAATCATGCTGATCAGATTAAATTAAATATTCATGATGAATTGCCACAACCCGTCATTCAAACCGTAGACCAAGTGGCAAATTCAATTTTAGAAAACATTAATAAAGCTGTTGTGGTCAACCCGATTTCCTTAATCTCACTTATTTTATTAAATACAGAAAATCATGCTTTAAACGAAAATGATTTAATCTCGCAAATTGAACAGTATCGTTATTTACTCAATGACGTAAAATATGATCCAAGAATGATGATGACTGAGTTATCTACTGTTGAGATTATTCAATATGCCATCAAGTTAAAACAAGTTGAATCTGTTAGCCAAAATAATGAAAACTGGATTCGTGTTGCCGAAAGCCAAAGAATTTTACTCAGTTATTTTAGTAACAATATCCTGCATTGTTTTATTCTTCCAGCATTAGTTGCCATGCTGATTCAGTCTTATAAAAAAGTCTCATGTCATTATTTAATTGACACCATCAAAAATATGTATCCTTATTTTAAAGAAGAGTTCTTCTTAAAATGGAATCTAGATGAATTAGAAAATGAAATTGGTTCAATTATAAATAGTCTGGAACATTTAGGCTGGATTATTCTTCAAGATAATACTGTTTCAATGACATTAGATGAACACGTACAAAGTAAGCTTTTATCACTAGCACATTTATCAAGTGCTAGCCTGAATAATATGCTCATCATTTCAGCATTACTGCAACAATACGCTCCAGCTCAATCGTTGACGCTCAAAGAGTTAGAAAACATGAGCAAAGCTGTACTACAAAAACTCGTTCAAACGCAAAAAATTCAATCTGGTTATTATTTTGATAGTGCGACCTTAAAAAGCTTTATTTCTGTCCTTAAACAAAATAGCCTATTGAGTGTTAAAGAGGATTGTCTGGTAATTAGTGATGATTTTGAAGAAAAAATATCAGCTATTTTTAGTTGGTATGATTCTGAAATGCGTCAAGCAATAATTACAGCATTGCACTTTACTGAAAAAGAATTAAAAGGATTTAAACAATTCAATAAATAATCATCAGCTCATAATATTTTGCACCAGTATAAGGCATTTATCTTAAATTAAATGCCTTATTTTAATTGATATAAGAATATTTGATATTTATGTTCATTAAAAAGAATTGAAAATATGACTTTTTATTAATGTATTCAATTATTGAAGCATTATACTGCGTGTATTAGTGTCAAGTAACATGAGAAATTATATGAACACCGATCTTGAAATTGCTTCTATGCATGATTCTGTGGATATTGTCGTCACCATATTAAAATCATTAGCCAATACAGATCGTTTACTTATTTTATGTCACCTTGCCAAACAAGAGTTAAATGTTTCACAAATAGAAGAAATAACACAAATTAATCAGCCTACTTTATCTCAACAGTTGATGATGTTACGCAAAAGTGATGTTGTTTCGACTCGTCGTGATGGTAAACAAATTTTTTATTCCATTAAAGATGAAAAATTGGTGCAAGTATTAAATACGTTATATCAATTATATTGCCCTAAAAATCTAATTTAATCCGATAAATAGCATTAAATTAAAGAAAGAATTTTATTGGGTTAAGACTTCTTAGCATTTTTTGTGCATAATATATCTAAAATAGTGATTTAGCTTTAGATATGTCAGATTTAAATTCTCGCTTAATGACATTATTGCCTGCTTGGCAATGGCTTCGCAAATATAACCAAGCTAAATTTAAATCGGATCTTCTTTCTGCATTTATTGTCATTGCGATGCTGGTTCCACAAGGCATGGCTTATGCCATGCTTGCAGGTTTACCGCCTATAATGGGGCTGTATGCCAGTATCCTCCCCATGATTATTTATGCCATGGTTGGTGGCAGCCCTACACTTTCTATTGGGCCAGTGGCTATTATTTCCATGATGACCTTTGCGACTTTAAATCCATTATTTGAAGTCGGATCCCCAGTCTATATACAAGCAGCTTGTTTACTAGCTTTTATGGTTGGTGTAATTTCATTATTGTTAGGTCTGTTAAAATTTGGCTTTCTCATTCAATTGATTAGCCACCCTGTCATTAAGAGTTTTATTATTGCTTCAGCATTACTTATCGCTTTAGGACAATTCAAATTTCTGGTCGATGTACCATTAAAAGCCAACAATATTCCTGAATTTTTACTCAGTTTTTGGCAATACATCCGTTATAGCAATATCGAAACCTTCATTTTTGGCATGCTGTCTTTGTGCTTTCTCATTTATATACCCAAAATATTAAGTTCACATGCCGTTCAGAGCAGAATAGGCTCTACCGCTTTTATTTCAAAAGCACTGCCTTTAATCCTTGTGGTGGCTTCAATTGCTGCGGTCTATTTTCTAAACTTAAAAGACATTGGAATTAAAACCGTGGGGGAAATACCTTCAGGGTTTCCACCCCTTAGCATGCCCTACTGGAATATGGATTTGGTTATCACCTTATTACCGGGTGCAGCCATGATTGCCATGATTAGCTTTGTCGAATCATTATCAATTGCTCAGGCGACAGCTTTACAACAAAGAAGTGACTTAAATAGCAATCAAGAGTTGGTCGCTTTAGGTCTAGCCAATTTAAGTGCAGGTTTAAGCTCTGCATTTCCAGTCACAGGCAGTTTATCTCGAACGGTTATTAATGCAGACTCTGGGGCTAAAACCCCAATGGCCGGTGTTTTTTCATCGCTTCTGATTGTGTTGGTCAGTCTTTATTTCACAGGTTTTTTTCGTGATTTGCCCTTAGCAATTCTGGCGGCCACTATTATTGTTTCCATTTGGAAATTAGTCGATTTCAAGCCCTTTATCGAAACGTGGCGTTATTCAAAAGCAGATGGAATTGCCATGTGGATTACCTTTTTCGGGGTGATCTGTATTGATATTTCTACAGGTTTAATGATCGGTATTGTCTCAACCTTTATACTTTTATTGTGGCGCATTAGTCGCCCACATATTGCGGTTATTGGACTAATTGAAGGTACTCAACATTTTAGAAATATCCAACGTCATCATGTGCTGACTTCATCTAAATTACTTTCAATGAGAATTGATGAAAATTTAAACTTTTTAAATGCCCATATTTTTAAAGGTTTTTTAATTAATGCTGTCAGTCATAATATTGATTTAGAACATGTGGTGATTAATTGCTCAAGTATTAGTTCAATTGATCTAAGTGCTGTAGAAATGTTGGAGGACGTAAATGCTGAATTAAATAAATTGAATATTAAATTACATTTATCCGAAATTAAGGGGCCTGTAATGGATAAATTACAGCATTCCAAATTATTAAAGCATTTAAGTGGAAAAATTTATCTGACCCATTTCCAAGCAATGCAACAACTCTCACCCGAGGTTTTTCAATAACAGAAACATTCTTCAATGATAAAATATGGTTAATGACTAAACATTCAGCATATGAGGAAAATTTGCTTTACGGAACAATGCCGCCTCATTCATTTTTCAAACGACACTCATTGCCCGCACATTTTTGAAGATAAAACCTATTTTACGGTTTATCAAAATGAATTTAATGTTGTTCATTTAACACATTTATCTTCTAAGATTTTTTGAAATTTGACTTAAAAAATCTTTAAAAAAAGAAATATCAACTTTAAAAATAAACAGTTAGTTTTTATATAAAAATTAATTTTTAGCAATTCCCCTTTTAGGTATAAAATGCTGTGCATATTTGTAAATTTTTTAGTCCTCATATGTCTAACAAGGCACCCTTATGTTTTATGCTTTAATGCGTTTGAGTTTAGTCTCCCGAATTATTATCGCCATTATTTTAGGTATTGGCGTTGCTGTTGTGTTCCCAAATGTTGCTCCATATTTAAGCTTATTGGGTGACTTGTTCATTAAAGCACTTAAATCTGTTGCGCCTATTTTGGTTTTTGTCCTTGTTTTATCCTCGATTGCTAATTTTAAAGTCGGACATGGCACTAACATCAAACCAATTATATTGATGTATGCTATTGGGATGCTTTTGGCGGCGTTTAGTTCAGTCATTGTCAGTATTGTATTTCCCAGCACATTGTTTCTGGACATCTCTACACAAGCCGATTTACAACCACCCGGTAGCTTAACTAAAATTTTCAAAAATTTACTTTTAAGCTTTGTGGCGAATCCTGTGACTGCCATTAGTGAAGCAAACTTCATTGGTATTTTGGCATGGGCTGTTGCTTTAGGTGCTGCATTTCGTCATGCAAGTGACACCACCAAAGTGGTGTTGACTGATGCTGCAACGGCAGTCAACCATGTCATCCGTTTAGTGATTAATTTTGCTCCTGTGGGTATTTTTGGTCTGGTTGCTGTCACATTTGCTGAAGCAGGCTTAAGTACGCTTGAAAGCTATGCTCACTTATTGGCTGTGCTGATTGGGACAATGTTTTTTGTCGCATTGGTCATCAACCCAATTATGGTGGCATTTGTTACACGCAAAAATCCATACCCTTTAGTATTTCAATGCCTGCGTGAAAGTGGTATTACAGCCTTTTTTACCCGTAGTTCGGCTGCAAACATTCCAGTCAACTTGGATTTAGCCAAACGCTTAGGGGTCAATGAATCCACTGCAAATGTGGCTATTCCATTAGGTGCAACCATTAATATGGCAGGTGCAGCTGTTACCATCACTGTACTGACCTTAGCAACCGTTAATACCTTGGGGGTTGCTACTGATTTCACTACGATGTTAATTTTATCTGTGATCGCAACTGTTTCAGCATGTGGTGCATCGGGTGTTGCAGGTGGTTCTTTACTGCTTATTCCTGTGGCTTGTGGCTTATTTGGCATTAGTTCAGACATTGCTATGCAAGTGGTTGCCATTGGTATGGTGATTAGTGTGCTACAGGATTCAACCGAAACTGCATTAAATTCTTCTACAGATGTGCTTTTTACTGCTGCTGTTGACCGCGGTTTAGATTAAGATAGTCATTATTAAGTATTTTTTATGACGTTATGCCTTTTCAAACTTTACCACCTTGGGTGCAATTAGGTACTTTTTTTCTTGCAGTCAATGCAGGAATAATTAACGTCCTTGGATTGGTGACCGTATTACATCAATCCGTTTCACATATGACGGGTAATGTCAGCATGTTGGCGATGGCTTTGCTTCACTGGCAACCAGACACCATTATCTACTTAACCTGTGTTGTTTTATGTTATGTGATTGGTTCATTTTATAGCGGATTTATTCTTGGAAATAGCCACTTTAGCTTAGGTCGCCGTTATGGTTTACCTTTAAGCTTAGTGGCTTTTTTTATTGTCCTCTGTTGGGCTTTCTTACCCTATTTCCCTCGTTATGCCTTACTTTGGGCATGTGTAGCAATGGGCGTACAAAATGCGATGGTCAGCCATTACAAAGGCACAATTATTCGCACCACCCATTTATCTGGTGTTTTGACTGATTTAGGTTTAGCGTTAGGCTATCGCTTACGTGGCTTAGATGTAGATCGAAGACGGATTATTCTACATTTGGTCATTTTATTTGGATTTTTCTTGGGTGGCCTAGTTGCCAGCATGATTTATCCTTATTTAAAATTAAATTCATTCCTTATCCCTGCGTTGTTAAGTTGGATACTCAGCATCGTATATTGGGGTATTTATTTTCGTTATCGACGTATTCAAGAGTAGTTTCGGAATTTATTATGGTCAAAAATGCATTACAGGCTCAATTGCTAAAAGCGGGTTTAGTCGATAATAAAAAGGCTAAAAAACTGTCTAAACAGGCAGTTCATGAGCAACGTACTGGTCAAAGCGATGAAGCTGAATTAAAAGCAAAAATTGCACAAGATCAGCAAGAGAAACTTGAAAAAGACCAAGCCTTAGATTTAGAGAAAAAACGTCTATTGCAAGGTAAAGAGCTCAAAGCTGCCATTATCCAAATGATCAATCAGCATAAAATTCGTAATATAGATGGCGAAGTGTCATATCAATTTATTGATGAGAGTAAAGTCAAAAAGATTTATCTCAATCAACAAATTTATAATGCACTCGTTTCTGGTTCATTGGTGGTGGCTAAAGAAAGTGATGGCTATGCCATTTTACCAAAAGCCTTAGCAGATCGTATCAATGACAAAATGGAAGGCTTCATTATTGTCAATAATTCTGAAAACAATGAACAAACCACAGATGAAGAAGATCCATATGCTGCCTATGTTATTCCTGATGATTTAATGTGGTAAGTTCAACACATTAATCATTAAAAAAGTGCAACTTATGTTCATATAAGTTGCACTCAAAACCATATTCAAAAAAATAGCTTAATTTTGATACTCATGTCGTTAATTCAGTTTGAGTTCATGTATATAAAACGTTACCTTTAGCTCCAATTAAAATATAACTATATAAACTATAAAGAATTTTTAAATAACGATGTTAAAGGTGTACTTTTGGAGCATTTTGCTTTTATACAGAATATTCAAGATTGGTCAAATCAATATCCATGGTTAGAAATGCTTAGCTCTTTAAGTCTTTTAATTGTACTGGCTGTCCTCGCCAATTTTATTGCCAAACAAGTGGTGGTTCGGGGTATTCGTAAACTTATTTCCAAAATGAAATTTGCGAATAATGAAGTTTTGTCCCAACACAGTGTAATCAGCCGCGTTGCCAATATTGTCCCTGCTATTGTGATTATGAATGGAATCGTAACTGTTCCATACCTTTCAGAAAAAATAATCACCTTTATTCAAATGGGTGCACAAGCATTTATTTTCCTCACGATTGCTTTGGCAATTAGTGAATTTTTAAGTATTTTTAATCTGCTTTATCAACGTAATCCAAAATCTAGAAATAAACCCATTAAAGGCTATTTACAACTGGTTAAGCTGATTATTTTTATTGTCTGTGGCTTAATGATTTTAGGTACATTCCTTAAAAAAGATGTTTTTACCTTACTTGCAGGCTTTGGAGCAATGGCTGCGGTACTTATGCTCGTGTTCCAAAATACCATTTTGTCTTTAGTTGCATCGGTTCAAATTTCATCTTATGACATGGTTCGTATTGGCGATTGGATTGAAATGCCATCCTTAAATGCAGATGGTGATGTCATTGATATGTCATTACATACCATTACCGTACAAAACTTTGATAAAACATTGACCACTATTCCAACCAATAAATTAGTCACTGATACATTTAAAAATTGGCGTGGTATGGCACATGCAGGGGTTCGTCGTATCAAACGCTCTATTTTTATTGATCAAAGTAGTGTGCATTTCATGAGTCTTGAGGAGCAAAAAAAACTCAAAGCATTTTTATTATTAGATCAATATTTAGATACGAAGCAAGATGAGCTTGAAAATTTCAATCAACAATTGTCTAACCAGTCTTTATACAATCAACGCCGTTTAACCAATTTAGGTACATTCCGTGCATATGTCGAATTTTATCTTAAACAGCATTCAGGTATTGCACAAAATCAATCATTGATCATTCGTCAATTGCAACCCACGAGTGAAGGTTTACCCCTTGAAATTTATGCTTTTACCAATACCACAGTCTGGAAGGATTATGAAGCAATACAATCCGATATCTTTGATCATTTAATTGCAATTATTCCAGAATTTGGATTGAAAATTTATCAAGCACCTTCTGGTTCCGACTTTAAACAGTTCACTGCGGTGTCAACGCCTGTCGTAAAATCCAATAATCTATTGGTTTAAAATGTTTTAATTCTTAAAAAACGGTAAAACAATTGCTTATATTAAAATTGTTTTACCGTGAATAATGTAAAGATGGCATATTTTTATTGATTACAACGAAATTTCAAAATCGCCTATTCATTTTGTATTCAACTTCAGCTCGGGCAATAAAAAGTTGTAATCAATTATGATTAATTAAAAATATAAATGACTACTTTTCTTCATTCATGCAAAGTTCAAAATAATGCTTACGAAAATCATCTACAATCTGCTGTTTACCCAGATCAGTATTCAGCAATAATTGATCATATGCATCCTCAACGATAAACTCATATACATCCTTGGAATCACCTTCAAACTCTAATGCTATTCTTTCTTGAGTTTCAATCGGCACGCCATCCTGTCTTTGCTGCATTACCGTTGCCGCAATATCCGCTATTTCATTACATATTTGAGCGTCATCACCTGAAGCCGATACCGCACTTGAAACAAATAAACAGCTTAATAAAATTAATTTTTTCATAAATACATTCTATTTTTTTTTGTTCTTTATAGATTAGCAGATCAATCCCCATCTGAATCACATTCCCCTCAATTTAATTAGAGATTGTTGCCATTTTAGCCATGCATTACGTTTTCACTAAAACAATATAAAAAAAGCATGAAATGCTGGTAATAGTGCCCTTCTTATCAAATTTCATAACAAATGTTTGGTGGTTTTTTATGATAATCCTGCACGTGCTTCTCTAGTTTAATCAACTTAATCTAACCATGAATACGCTTCTATTTATCAATTTTAATCATTCAAAAACCACGCAAAGGTGGTTCATTTTAGACTGCTTTTTATTGCTGTAATTGATTACTCATCCAATGCAAAAATTCATTTTTTTGCAGAAAGCTTGGCGCTGCATGAGCCAGTATGGTTTGCTGTTTGCCATTAAATATGCCCTTATAATTATAAGGTTTTACTGCTTCAAATGTAGACTTATCGCTCTCATGTAGTTCACTCAAAAAAGTCTTCAATTGCATAAATTGACTTTGAGAATCGATGGTTGGTTTTTCTACAATGAAATTGTAAATTTGTTCTAGTATAAATTTAGGATTATTTTGAGGCAGCTTATTGGCTTGCCTTCCACCCTGTACCTTTTAAAATGATCAAGGTACAAGACATTCCCTATAAAGAAGGAAGCTAAGCAACAATCAAATATTTCATACACACCACCAATGAGAAAATGGTATTTAAAAACCCAATCAGAGATGTAATGCCGGTCAGTTAAGAAATTGACTGGCATTTTATTTTTTAAATTCATAATATTATTTGATACACGGAAACGTCATCCGCAACTGTTCGAGGCATGAGGTGTATACACCGCAAGATTAAAAAAGTAAGGTTTCTGCAATTTATTAATCAATAAAAGGAATTTGACGAGTTTTGCGGTGAGGCGCACTGCGCCGCAAGATACCTTTCTTGCGAACTCAAAATATATTTTGAGTTTCTCATTTGGGCTTATCCAAAGTAATAGATGAGCTCCAAGTATTTGATTTAAAATATAAGACTCCGTTGTGAAGAATTAAAAAGTTAAGGAGTCTATTACCAAACTCCTTAACTGATCAGCATTACACCCAAAGATGGGTTTACATGTATATCAGATAAGCTCAATCATTTTATTTTGCCTTATTTAATGCCGAGAAACTCGAAGGGTTGAGTGACCTTAAATGATGAATTGGTTTTCCCTGCATAGGTTTTTGCCTGATCTCGACCTAATTCAAGTTTTTTAGTCTGCCCATCATTAAAATTAATATCTTTTAAATCTACCCAAAACACATTTGGCGACACCGCAGACTCAAAGAAATACAATCCTCTCTTATGGTCTACAACAGTACGCCAGCGCGTAGAGGAAATGTTTGGCTCTTCTTCTGTATTTAAACCAAATGGCACTGAAGCATTACGGATCACGCTAAATACACTTGCCAAAGAATGTTCTGGTGTTGCATTTTTTGGAATAGCATTAATATAAAATGAAGCTCTTGCAAACCGATCTGCAGCACGGTTCGTTCCAGGCAACATGGTTGTACCGCCAATCTGTTTCCAATAGCTATTTAACGCGAGTTGTTGTTCAAATATAGGAGAATTGGTCATCACCTGATAAGCACGATTATGATGAATTACCTGCTTTCCATTAATATATTCAATAATTGCGCTATCACCTGTTGCATCTGAAATAGACAAATGCAATGTAGCAAGACGTTCCTCACCAGGCACCGCATCTGTCACCACTAGAAATGGCTCTTTTTCTAATGCTGCAATTGCTTCATTCACTGTTGCAAAATTATCTAAGACGTATTGCGCCCATAATGAAATACTTAACTGTGGCTTAGTATTATTTTTAATATCAGGATATTCAGACTCAACTAACCAAAGTAAATTTGCATTCAAGCCTTTTTCATTTACGCCATCCGTGGTGGAAATATCGTAACCTGAGGCAATAACACTGCCATATTTAGAAGTCCATTTAATCGACTTAGGCCCCGCCATGCCGTTGCGCTTCACCTTATTTGGTAAAATCCATAAATTTGTACCAATATCACTCTTCCAGTCCATAGAGCGCGCTGTCATTACATCATTATCACCGAGATAAACCACACGAGTACATGCCATGCTTAACTCTCCAACGATTAAAAGACCCGCAGAAAATAATACTTTTTTTAACATTTTAGTCATTATGTTATCCTTTTTTAATTAGGAAAATTTAGTCCAACGACAGGGCTATGTTGGCGAATAGCCCTGTTAAAATTATTAGAAGGGATAACATGTATATTTTATAAAGTTCATAAATACTCTCTCTTTATTATCAGTAATTTTCTATCATACATTTTTTGATTAACAAATGATCAGAAATACCATTTATCATCTATTCTGTTCTTTTAAAAAATATGATAAACCACTCTTTCAAAGGGTCTTTCATGATTTAGGCAAGGTCTACCTTTGATGTGACAATTTTTTCAGTTCAAAGATAGCTTTATAGTCATATTTGTAGACAGTTTTTGATGAGAAGAAATGGCTAATTTAATCTAGATAGATCTATATTTATACAAAAATTACTCAATTTTTTAACTATTTATAAATATTTTTCATATCGGGACGATTACATCACAGTAAATTTTACTTAATCGTGCAGCAACAACTCAGTACTCAAATGTTTTTGCCAGTCTTGGTATTCTTTTAGCCCAAGATTAATCTTTGAAAGGATTTGTCAGGTTGTTTTTAAACATCATAAATACCAGCACTGCGCTTATAAATAGTAAAATTCC
The DNA here is from genome assembly GCF_002135275.1 of Acinetobacter sp. ANC 4973. Lineage (NCBI taxonomy): Bacteria > Pseudomonadati > Pseudomonadota > Gammaproteobacteria > Moraxellales > Moraxellaceae > Acinetobacter > Acinetobacter sp. ANC 4973. The sequence goes on along the minus strand of NZ_NEGM01000023.1, from coordinate 10,241 downwards.
AACCATTACAAATAAAGGATCACTTCTCATTAAACCTAAAGCAATCGCTATCACAGCAAAAATAGATAAAATAACGACCAGTCCCATTCCTAAAATAAGCATAAAAATTCCAAAATATTATGTAATTATGGTTTATATTTTTGGTTATAAAAATTTCAAATTGATGTCATTTTTATTAAATAACGGTTTGATTATGTAACAGTCCTCACTTAGATGGCTTTTGGTATAAAAACGAAATAAGCTTGTACTTTTTAATCATTAACTAAAAGTTAAATTAATCCAATTTTCTTAGATCTTCAATAAAAATATACATAAATTTTTAATATTTTTTGCTCATTTCAGATAATAAGTCCAGTTGAATTTCTTGTATTTGCGCAAGTCTATCCCACTGATGCATTAAAAGATGATCTAGTTTTTCATGTAAATGCTGGATTTCAAGCTCAGCTTTTAAGTTGATTTGATAATCATTCTGTGAACGCAATCTGTCTTTTGCTTCTTGTCTATTCTGGCTCATCATAATAACGGGGGCTTGAATGGCTGCTATACAAGACAGTATTAAGTTTAATAGGATAAAAGGATAAGGATCGGCAGGATGAACCATTACAACGACCGTATTCACGGTAATCCATATGACCAAGAATATGGCGAAACAAATCAAAAATGCCCAACTTCCGCCAAAAGTCGCTATTTTATCTGCAAGCCGTTCTCCTAAAGTCCAATGTTGATCTAGTTTATTCTCAACATTTTTTGTGATGAGTTCATGCTGCTGCATACTTTTAATCACTTCATATTCAAGATCAGTGACTTCGCCTTTTTCTGATTTTAATAATGAATGCACATACTGAATTCGATACTTGGTTAAATCGGCTTGGCATATATAGTCTTGGGGCGACCACTCTGGAAAATTATGTGAAATTTCTTCTGTAATCACTTTTCGTATCATCCCCATCGGGATAAGGCTTTTAATTGGAAAAGTCTTTCCACAGACTAAACATTCACGACATTCATTTTTTACATTCATGACCGCCCTCTTTTATAATAATTGTTGAATTAATGGATAAATATACCCAAGTACATTTTACTCATATTCAAATTTTTTGATTGTCTATATTGTTAATTTTTTCAACTGTAGATAGCGCCAGTAAAATGATCAAAACAATCATCTCCAATAGCACATCAATACCTAAGATTGAATTTTTGACCTACCCAGTGCGCTATCAAAATGTTTTTTCCAACGTCCTTGTTCAAACAAAACTCATACGGTAAAACCGGCAAAATGTAGCTAGTTCCAATTTAAAATTGAATCAATCTAATTAGATATGAGAGTTTATAGCAATTAATCTGATTAAATATCTAAAATTTAAATCATAAAAAATAAACTATTCTTTTGATTTATGATGTAAAACAACATACTATTAAATGGGAAAATAATAATCAAACTAATATATTGTTATGTTATTTAAGTACATGATTTATCCGCTAAAGCTCAATCTTAGAAAGTTAATTTTATTATTATCAGTTTTTAGTGTTTCAAGCTTGTTTATTGTTTCAGTTGTTGTGAGTTACTATATACAAAAACAACAACTTATCAGTAATTCTCTGTCAGTTAATCTTGAATATGCCTCAAAAATTGCAATAGGTACGGACAATCATTTTCAAACGATATTAAAAGAATTAGCATATAGTGCCTATGTCCTCGGTAATAACTTTGAAAACAATCAAATCACTCATTCCGAGGTTGAACGGCTAAAAAATCAGTCTGATTACTTTAATAGCATTGTCATCGTCAATTCTAAAGGTGACTTTATAGATTATGCCCCTTCTCAACTTCATTTAAAAAAAGAAACAGCAAATACAACCTTAGGGCTACGAGAGTCTTTAAAAGCAAAAAGTACTTATATTTCAACTCCATATTACTCTGTAAAAAATAACTTAATTATATTCGTTTCTCAGCCAATTTTTAATAACAAAAAAGAATTCATTGGCTTTATTGGAGGTGCTATTTATCTGAAAGATAAAAATATTATTAGTGACTTACTTACAATAAAATATGGATACAAGAATAGCTATATGTATGTTATTGATAAATCAAATAAAATAGTATTCCATCCTGATGCCCGTAAAATTGGTAAGCAAATTTTAAATAACACAGGCTTGGCCTATATGAGAGAAAAAGAATCAGGAAGTATTGAACTAATCAATTCTGATGGGATTAAAAATTTAGCAGGTTTTGCTCATATTCCGACAACAGACTGGATTATTGTCTCTCAACAACCGACCAAAGAACTACTTCAACAAGCAACAGCCATTATTTATAAAGTTGCACTGGTTATGCTTATTTTTTATGCCTTTATCTTTTTCATTGTATGGCAAGTTTCTTTACTTATTTCCTCCCCCTTGAATCGCTTAGCCAAAATGGCTAGTCGACTTAATCAGCCCAATATTGATTTAAATATTGCTAAAATTGAACCGTGGTACTTTGAAGTAAGAAGATTCAAGATTTCTTTATTAATGAGTGTACGTAATTTCTCTGAAAAAATATCAGAACTAAACAATAGGGTTAATACTGACCCACTCACTGGTTTCTATAATCGACGAGGAATGGACTTATTCGTTGATAGTTTTATAAAGACTGAAACTAAATTTTCAGTTATTTATATAGACATCGATTTCTTTAAAAGAATTAATGATACATATGGTCATGATCAAGGTGATGTAGTACTAAACCAGATTGCTAGTTACATTCGTGAAAACTTTAGAAGTAATGATATTTGCTGTCGTATTGGAGGTGAGGAATTTATAATCCTTACGCCAACAACGAATATTGAAATTGGATACACCATTGCTGAAAGACTGAGAAAACGACTAGAATCTACCATGATTGGTTCAATAGGCCCTGTCACAGTCTCTATCGGAATAGCTCATTGGCCGAATGACTCTTTTGATGTTCAAGCGGTATTTAAAAAAGCCGATAATAACCTATATAAAGCTAAAGCCGCTGGCCGAAATTGTATTCGGTAATAATTCCTTATTTTTGACATTATGCCCGACCTAAAGCATGCAACTTTATGCTTAGGCGCACACGATGTATTATTAGATGCTTGCGCCAAAGCATTTAATTTCAGCTGAGATGGTATATTTTAAGTTTATAATTTTCTTTCAATTCCCGTTTAGGCATCATCATATTTATTAAAGATTAATTTTCTGTTTCTCACTTTCGAGTTGGATCATGACACAAGCACCCTATTTTTACATAGCGTAATTATTGAATATTTTTTATTAAAATTTATCATTAATTTTCAATAATATAAAATAATCAGTGAAATATTAACATCAAAAAACCACCCTCGAGTGGTTCATTTTAGACTGCTTTTATTGCTCTAATTGATTACTCATCCAATGCAAAAATTCATTTTTTTGCAGAAAGCTTGGCGCTGCATGAGCCAGTATGGTTTGCTGTTTGCCATTAAATATACCCTTATAATTATAAGGTTTTACCGCTTCAAATGTAGACTTATCGCTCTCATGTAGTTCGCTCAAAAAAGTCTTCAATTGCATAAATTGACTTTGAGAATCGATGGTTGGTTTTTCTACAATGAAATTGTAAATTTGTTCTAATATAAATTTAGGATTATTTTGAGGCATTATTATGTTCCATACTTTGTGGTAAAGTCGCAATAATTTTAATGTATATTCTACAGAGTGCATTGTCATATTATTACATTTTCATATTCTAGTAATATGAATATTTTAATAAAAAAATAAACTGTTTTAAGTTTAACTAAACAAAAATATAATTAAACGAATTTGAAATATCTATAATCCATTTTCTTTCGCTCAATCACATCAAGATTATTGTATGTATAATTTTACAAAACAACATTTTAATATTATTTGGCTTAAATTTAATTGGGTATTCAGCTGGGTTGATAATATAATTTATACAATTTTCGCGATAATTTTTATTGTCAATTATCCTATGTTTACCACCAAACAAAAAGCAAAACCCCATCAACATCCAGAATGTGACGGGGTTTGATGTGCCGTAATATGCTTAACAGTTTGCAGTATTAATTATCTTTACCACATTTTGGCATTCACGTGACCATCATAAAGATCGAAACCATATTCATAAGCATAAATGCAAAAAAAAGCCCACACATGGAAGTGCGGGCTAAAACCAAAAATACCTTAAAGGTATTAGAAACCACAGCTAGTTTCTGCTAGCCATTTTCCACACTAATCGAGTCAGTTACAGTGGCGAAAAATAACAATAATTAAAAATAATGCTAAACAAATCACATTATTAACTGTGATGCATTTCTACGTAGAAACAAATAAGAAGTCCATCAATGCAAGTTAAAATATCAATAAAAATATAAGCATAAAAAAACCCTAATATGCATGAAGCAAATTAGGGCATAAACTTTAAATCTTTTTCGTTGGTAGCGGGAGCTGGATTTGAACCAACGACCTTCGGGTTATGAGCCCGACGAGCTACCAGACTGCTCCATCCCGCATCAACGAAGTGACTTTATACGCCTTAATACTCAAGAATACAAACATTATTCAATATAAATATGATATTGATCAATATTCGCTAGATAGGCATATATTTTTATGTCATTTAAGGTTTAATAATTTTAAATATTTTTCCGCTGCTTGTACTTTGAAAAAGCATTTCAAAGCTAGGGCGAATCATCTCATTATCGACAATAATATATTTTATTCGTTCATATGTTTTGACAGTACTTGATACAACCTCATCCAAGGTTGCTTCAATGGCGTAATGCACACCAAATTGATCCTTCACACTAATATTAAATTTATTCATAAATACACCTTAAAAAGAAAATAACACAGCCTGAGACTGCAAAAATAGCATTCAATGATTATTAGATTTTGTAGTTATATACATTGAACGCTAGTCAATATACGTTAAAAAGCATTCTTTAAGGAATATATTTCTAGCTATTCATATTGATGTGCCTAGGCTTCGTGATCGTTCGGATAATCTGCAACTTAAGCATCTTCAAATTTAAAAATTACACACCAATTTTCATTTACACTCAGAGAGCACTATCTTCCACTCATATAGCGTATCAAAATTTATGTAATTTTTATGACAAAGACAAGTGAATATACAGTTTGTTGACTTTAGCTCACAAAAAATTGGAAATTTTGCGATGAATATGGCCAAGCATGCGACTGCCTTTTGGATAACAATGCGAAAAAGTATCTAAAGAAGAAAGAGTAAGCATAAAGTTAAATAAACAGTTTTAAGTATTGTAAATTAACTCTTAAAAATTGAATGACCTCTGTATTATTAAATTTAATATTTAAAGCAAGGTAATAAAAAGAATGAAACGGATAAGTTTTATTTTATTAAGTTTAATTTGTACATCTTACACCGCTCAAGCCAGTTCAGCCGATGCATGGAAAAAACATGATCAAAAGCTTAAAGCAGCTTGTATAAAAGCGAGTCTATTAAAAAATACAAAGGTCGTCAGTGACATTATGCCCTTTGATGATCGTGTGGGATATTCTGCTATAGTTTTAGAGGGTCGCTATCCTCAAGCGCATATGAAAAACCAGCTTGGACGTGAATTATGTCTATGGCAGCGATCTAAACAAAAAGCTTCCATCGTGGAAGCAGATACACTCTCAAAATTAAAGAAATAAACTCATCGTCTAATCACATAATTAAATTCAGACTGACAGAAAATGATATGCTAAATCCATAATTTTATTATTTGAGACAATAAAATGAAAAAAAGTTTAAGCCTCGCTATTTTAGCTGCTTCAGTGGCATTAGGTTCTGCTCCTGTAGTTGCAAAGTCATTAGAAACACCTGTGACTTTCAAAAAAGGTACTTATGGCGCAAGTTTAAAAGGTACTTTCAAAGGCTATGATGATGCCCGTTATACACTGCATGCCAAAGCAGGCCAACGATTGAAATTTAAAACAACCAGCACGGGTGACTTAGCATATATCAATATTTATGCACCAGAAGATAAGCCAGGTAAAGCTGAAGCCTTATGGATTGGTTCTACAGCAGGCTCAGCTGGAGAAGTGGTTCTACCATCCACGGGGAAATATACACTGCAAGTTTATCAAATGCGGAATAGCGCACGACGCGGCAAAACTGTAAATTTCAATATCGATATCCAAATTTTAAATCAAGCACCTTAAGGTGCTTGATTTATTCGACTCTCATAAGTGGTTGCACCAACTGGTGATACACGCCAAATCATATCACCCACATCATCGGCGACCAAAATAGCTCCTGAAAAATCCACTGTTACACCAACAGGCCGCCCAAACGCATCACCTTTATCGCTTAAAAAGCCAGTCAATACATCTTGCGGTTTACCAGAAGGTTGACCATTTTGGAACGGCACAAAAACGACTTTATAACCACTATGCGGTTTACGATTCCATGAGCCATGCTGACCAATTAGCGCGCCACCGCGATATTGTGGCATTAATTCGGCAGTATAAAATGCCAAGCCTAACGATGCTGTATGGTTACCCAGTGCATAATCAGGCTTAATTGCGCGCGCGACCAACTCAGAATTTTGTGGTTTTACCCGTGTGTCCATATGTTGACCATAATAGCTATACGGCCAGCCATAAAAAGCACCATCTTTAACTGAGGTCATGTAATCGGGCACCAAATCATTGCCCAGTTCATCACGCTCATTCACGACTGTCCATAGCGCACCACTTTGAGGTTGCCAATCCATGCCATTTGGATTACGCAGCCCTGTCGCAAACGGTCGTGCCTTGCCACTGGCAATATCAAATTCCATAATCAGTGCACGGCCCACTTCTTTGTCAAACCCATTTTCAGCTACATTACTGTTTGAGCCAACAGTAATATAAAGTTTGGTGCCCGCAGGGTTGGCAATTACGTTTTTGGTCCAATGATGGTTTAACGTACCACCTGGTAAATCCAATATTTTGGTTCCACTTACTGTAATTTGAGTTGCACCTTCTTGGTAAGAAAAGCGCATTAAGGCATCAGTATTGGCCACGTACAGCATGTTTCCTACCAGTGCCATGCCAAATGGAGAGTTTAAATTTTGTAGAAATATGGTTTTTTGGTCAGCGATACCATCACCATTGGTATCACGGAGCAAGCTAATGCGATTGGCACTCGGATGCGATGACCCTGCACGCTTCATCACCAGTTTCGCTATTTTTCCTTTAATTCCCTTGCTATCATCAGGCTTAGACGGCGCATCTGTTTCGGCAACCAGCACATCACCATTCGGCAACACATACAGCCAGCGCGGATGTTCAAGTTCTTTCGCAAATGCTTGTACTTTTAAACCTGCAGCAGGCGTTGGCATAATACCCGCAGGCCAGCCTTTGGCAGTGGCAATATTAACCGTAGGCAGCAAACTTGATTTAGGTTCAGGCAAATTAGGTTGTGGGCCATAGCTGTCTGTGATTGGAGAGCTAGATGGTGAAGCGCATCCTGTTAGTGCCAATACAATGGCAGAACTCACAATCGGCAGTAAAAACCGAGCAGACATTTTTTATCTCCAATTTATTTTTGTCGCACTAAATAGAGAATAATTCTTTGTATGATAGAGATATAGGTTTTTATTTAACATATTTGTGGCTATACCAAGTTAAAAAATGCAGATTCAACATCTACCGCTATTCCCAAGTAGAAGTGTTCACTTCTAGCTTCTATAAGTAAGCCCCGCATCTGGGACAGGATTAAATTGGCGGCCCATTGACTGCGTAATATCAGTAAATAAAAAAACTGTTGCATTCAAATGTAAATTTATTCCAAAATAAAAAAGGTCTAACTATCCGTTAATAGTTAGACCCTGAATCATGTTGAAAGGTTGATTTACTTTACGGTCACTGTAATGCTACCGGTGTTCACAGCACCGATTGCTGAAGTTTTAATGCCATCAATATGATTCACTTTTCCCTCTACATTTACAGATGCATCAATAGCGCCTGAATTGAAGGCTAAATTTGCTGCGCTGTAATTGCTCAGCGTTGTAGAGAATTGATCATAATAGCTAGTATTCACTCCTGCACTGATAGAGCTTTCGAGTTCAGATGACTGTTCATTATGCCATCCTTCCACCGTACTCCATTTATTTTTTTCAGCGTCAAAAGTTCCATTGAATGTACCCGCAGTAACAGCACTGAAGTTGCCTTGCTGTAAATTGATACTGCCTGTGTTCACGGCACCAAGTGCTGAAGTTTCTACCGCGACTTTGTCTCCAACATTATTGAGTGAATTATAACGACCATCTATGTTGACAGTTGCATCAATATTAGCGGTATTGATTGCAAGGTTAAGCGCATTACCATTTGTAGCCTGTTGAGATAAAAGAGTTAGGGTTTGTTGCAGACCAGTATCTACATGTACATTATTTGCCATGGCTGCACTGGACAGGAAGGCGACGGATAAGGCAATTGTTGTGATAGTCTTATTCATGGTTAATTTCCTTTTCTAGTTTTCTTTTCTAATTTTGAAGTACTTCTCGCTAAGCACCTCTTTTTATAATGGGAGCGAGCCCATTTATATATCTTTTAATCACGCTGAGTTGTTGACCAGTAATTTTCGATCATTGCTGGATTTACATCCCATAACATCTGAGCCTTCTCATCTTCTTTTTTTCCCTCATTCGCTTTGCTTGAAGATGAGCGCTGTTTCATACTGATATATTTAATCAAATCCTTTTTGCTCATTTCAGGATCACCTTCAGGATTTTTAATCAGGTCAGATTCTTTATTTTTATGCGGCTGCGTATCTTTGTTTGGTGAGTTTGTAGATTTATTTTTTTCATTCGATGAACTTGTTTTATCTGATGAAGAGTCCAGAAGAGACCCACTTGAATCCACAGTGTTTTTCTGCTGGCTTTCTTTATATTTATACAGGGCAACAGAACTTCGCGTTAAACCTAAGCTGCCAAATTCAGGTGGTATTTCAGCGCGGCAACTTTCAAATGTTACGGGTGGAATGACCTGACTGAGCAATTCAAAAGTAGCCAAATTCAACATTTGACGCAAAGCAAAGTTGGTCGCTTCTCTCTCTCCTTTGCCAATCTGAATGTTCAGTAAAGTATGACCAGCAAACCTGCCTGCATTTATGCCGTAATCCTGTGCTGCAATTTGCTTCTGTAGCGAAACATTAGCAACAACTTTACTGCTACGCGTATCTGTCAGAGATAAATCTAAACCAACCATAATGCGAGTTTGACTATAATTGGGGCCAACACCGCCTATCTGCATGTCAAAACCGCCACCGGGAATAAAATCCAAACTGTTAATACTACCTGTCACATAATAATCAGAAGCTTGAATTTGCCTTGGGTCACGAATTCCCCACTTGGCTTCGCTTTCTATAATACGAGGATCACGCCGATTCAATAAGTTAACACCCGCCTGAAATAATGCAGATTGCACCATATCTCCAGCGCCTTGCGTAACCATTTTTCCACTACCACCATTCGTTACAACATCTTTGCCTGTTTGGTCTAGAATCGCACCAACAGAGAAACTAACATCATTGCGCAGTTGTCCTTTCAGACAGGATAAGGCCATATCAAAAGGCGTAAAAATATCAGTAATAGGTGGCCCTTGTACAAGGCTGACAGGCTCCTTGTTTGAAAGAGCCATACCAGTACATCCTGTCAGAAGATGGCTAAAAAGGATCGTGATGCTCACAGAAGATATTTTTCTTCTATTCAACCAAGGAAAATTCAACATAGTGATTGTCCCCCTGGTTGGGTGCTTAAATTAGGACATTGCTGATTATTTTGAGTGGTAGTTGAATTTACAGAGCCGTCATTTGCAGTATCATTCGAGATATCTACACCGTTGTTTGAACCATTTACATTTACATTGCTAGTAGATGAATTAAGTGTACCTATAGAACTTGTCGATGTGCTGTTTATTGTGGTTTTTCCCAGTCCAGAATAATAATCTGAATCCTTAAGCTCAATGAGATTTGCTTGGACTAAATTATCATTGGTGCGACTACTTGATGCTTTCCAGCGCTGACTCCACTCATCAGAGGTTGCATAAGCATTGCTCAGAAAACATACACAAAATAAACCAACATTGATCACTGATATTTTCATAATTCTTACCACCCTTTGATCTAAGATGTTTATTTATTTTTCATTTAGTAATGTTTAATTTATCTAATAAATATTAAATCACAAAAGAGCATGAAAGTGAGAACTGCATCAACATTTTTATAT
>NZ_NEGM01000022.1:0-31423 GCF_002135275.1 Acinetobacter sp. ANC 4973 | reverse complement strand
CTTCAAGAATGTAGATAAGTAATCACGTGGCGCAAGCAACAACCACACAGGTAAGACTGAAGCAATAAAACCGTAACCAATCAAACACCATGTCAATTGCGTCCCTGTGAGCGTAAACAAAGGCCCCCAATAAGGATCGGCTGCAATATTCCCACCATAAACAATTCCCGCCATCATCAACACAAAGCCAATGAGCGAAACCTCGGCAATTTTTCCTGGACGGATATAACGCATGTATACGCCCATGAACAATGCAATGGGAATGGTTGCCGCAATACTAAACACGCCCCAAGGGCTATGTGCGAGTGCTTTTACAACCACAAGTGCTAATACGGCAAGAATAATAATCATCACGCCTAATGCACCAAGCATAACGATAATTCCAGCAAAGGAACCAAGTTCTTGCTTCGCCATTTCACCTAATGAACGCCCATCACGACGGGTCGAAATAAACAACACCAAAAAGTCTTGAACAGCACCCGCAAGAACGACACCGACCAACAACCAAATCGTTCCTGGCAAATAACCCATCTGTGCAGCCAGAATAGGACCGACTAAAGGCCCTGCACCAGCAATCGCTGCGAAGTGATGTCCAAACAAGACATATTTATTGGTAGGCACATAATCCAGACCATCAGCTAAACGATGTGCTGGTGTTAAACGTCGCGCATTGAGTTCAAAAACTTTATTCGCAATAAATAAACTATAGAAACGATAAGCAATGCTATATATACAGATGGCTGCTAAAACCAGCCAAACAGCATTTACATGCTCACCTCTGCTCAGTGCAAGCGTCCCAAATGATACTGCACCTAAAACTGCGACTAAAATCCATACTATTTTTGAAGTTATTGATAACTTCTGTTGAGTCGTTTCCATGTCAATCCCTCATCTATTCTGCATAAATCAGCGTTCATTTTTATTGTCTGGCTTACTGCTGTTTGCTCTTTTGTGACGGTACTCCTTATATTTTATTTTTCATTTATAGTTCTGGCATAAAAAAAGGGACGATTTTCATCATCCCTTTCGATAATAGTCTATTTTTAAACCATTATGCACGTTCTAAATAATCACCCGTACGAGTATCTACACGAACGCTTTCTTCTTGCTGTACGAATAATGGTACACGAACAACTGCACCAGTTTCGAGTTTAGCAGGCTTACCGCCACCGCCAGAAGTATCACCACGTACACCTGGATCAGTTTCAACAATTTTCAAGACCACAAAATTCGGTGCACTTACTGTCAATGGAATACCATTGAACAACATAATGGTACATTTTTCGTTTGAATCGTCTTTCAACCATTTAGCAGCATCGCCCATCGCAGTTTTGTCAGCTGTGATTTGTTCGAAGCTTACTGGATCCATAAAGTTCCAGAGTTCGCCATCGTTATAAAGGTAATCCATTTCAACTTCTACAATGTCTGCACCTTCCAGTGTTTCATTGGATTTGAACGTTTTTTCTAAAACTTTACCCGTTTTAAGATTACGCAATTTCACACGGTTAAATGCTTGACCTTTACCAGGTTTCACATATTCATTTTCCATGATTGAACATGGGTTACTATCCAGCATGACCTTTAGGCCAGCTTTAAAATCATTTGTCGAATAATTGGCCATGAAAGGCTCACTCCAAACTTACTAACTTAAATCTATTAATGCTAGACTAGCATCATTTTTTACATGCGGCATGATAAACTATTTGTATCAAGAGCAAAACTGGCAATCTCAACTCAGTGACCTTATTACAGACCCTTTAGAGTTACTTGAGGTGCTTAAGCTCTGTCCTGAGCAATTATTATCAGGGGCAATCCTTGCTTCTGAACAGTTCAAATTACGTGTTCCCCGTGCATTTGTTGGAAAAATGACCGTTGGTGATCCACTTGACCCCCTTTTACTGCAAGTATTACCTCATCATCTAGAACTCGAAGACCACCCTGACTTCGTGACAGACCCATTAGGTGAAGAACAAGCCAATCAACAACCAGGTGTATTACACAAATATAAATCTCGCTTTTTACTCACCTTAACGGGTGCTTGTGCAGTTCACTGTCGCTATTGTTTTCGCCGTCATTTTCCTTATCAAGAAAATTTACCTAAGAATGAAGATTGGCTAAACATTCAAAATTATATTGAAAGCCAACCAGATATCAATGAAGTCATTTTTAGTGGTGGAGATCCACTTACGCTCTCAAATCGAAAACTAAAACTGTGGATTGATCGTTTAGAGTCTTTACCGCAAATTAAATTTTTGAGAATTCATTCACGAGTTCCTATCGTAATCCCCAACCGTGTCGATGAAGAGCTCGTTTCTCTATTAAAAAACAGTAGGCTACGGATTATTCTAGTGGTACACTCAAATCACGCAGCTGAGCTTGATGATTTGACTTGCGCTAAGCTTTCGCTATTAGTTCAACAGCAAATTACCGTGCTCAACCAAGCAGTTTTATTAAAGGGAATCAATAATTCTGCACAGATTTTAGTCGATTTAAGTTATCGTTTGTTTGATGCAGGTGTAATGCCATATTATTTACATGTATTAGATAAAGTAAAAGGCGCGCATCATTTTGACTTAAGTCCTAAAGAGATTAATCTTATATATAAAGATGTTTTAGAGAACCTTCCAGGATATTTGGTTCCTAAACTCGTTAGGGAAATAGCGGGCGAAAAAAACAAAACACCGCTTTTTGGGGTTTCAACTTTTTGAGTTAAATAATAACGATGCTTATGAGTACTTCAGATATCTTCCAAACTCCAACAGAGTTAAAGTTGGAAAAACTGAGCTTTTGTCCATCTAATGCAAAAGGTCTGCAAGAATGGGTCGCTAATTTATCCATTCTACAACTCGGGAATTCTTCAAAAGAACTTTTCAACGCGTTACTCGAAATTTCAGAACTTAAATGCCCAGAAATGCTTCGTTTTGATTTAATTCAAATTCTACACCCAACCATTGATAATGTATTGATTAGCTTGGAAAAACATTTTTTCAATCAAAGCCTTATCACCTCTGATCGTAATGATCAAATTATTGAATTGGCGATGTTATTACGCAGCCATTTCGCAAAAATTTATATCGATATTTCAAAAAGATGCAATACACAGTTAAGTTTGCAAAAATTTTCATTGTTTGCCTTTAATCAAAAGAAAAGTTTACAAACTGCAAGAATGGTTTCGACCTATTACGCATTGCAACAACTGTCATTGTTACTTTATCAGCAACATTTGTTATATAGCACACCTTTATTTGGGCAATGGTTAGTGGCACACCAATTGCTTGAATGTGCGATTAAAAACAATTTCTATCAAACGAACATCAATCAGATTTTAGATACTCAACACCAATTACAAACCATTACTCAGGCTTACTCACAGCTTATTTTGCTCGATATCTTCAATACGCATCAAATTCGCCCTTCTGAAATGCAAGGTCTATATTTGTGTAGCTTTGATTGGGCAAAACTGGTTCACATCTTATCTAAAGAAACCACGCTTTCACGCTATATTATTGACATCAACAAAGATCACCCACCTGTTTTCAATACTGATCAATCCAGTTTATATAAACCGACCATCTATATTTCGACCCAAAATTTACTTGATCATTTATCTGAAACTCAATCGAAAAAAACGGGATATTTATCGCGTAATGAAAAGCTCTTCTTAACCCCTGCCTTACATTTTCATATTCACAACTTACTGACAACCAATACCGAACGTCGCTATGAGCGTTACGAATATTCTGCTCAATTACAAATATGTTTTAGTCTTGCCGTTGCACACTTTTACCTCTCTAAAGGTAAAAACTTTCATGAAACTTTGGATTTAGAAAATAATTATCAATTCCAAAATGAAAGCACATTTATTAATTCAATGAATTCTAATATTCCTGCTGAAATCACAACCGCTAAAACCCTCGATCGAGAAGCTAAACAAATTTATTCTGCTGACGTTCTTGATATTAGTGTGAATGGTTACAGAATTAAATGGACAGGGATTACACCTACGAATTTAAAAACCGGTGAATTTATTCTTATTCAAGAAAGCACCAATAGCCCTTGGCGCGGTGGTGTAATTCGTTGGATTAAACAGTCGACAGAAAAAAGTTTAGAGCTTGGTCTTGAAGTATTAGCGCAAGATTTATTCCCGTGTTCAGTCATGGTAAAAACTGAGCGCCATAACAACAATTATCAACCCGCATTGATTGTTCAAACAGCTCAACTGGATAATATTTCGACCAGCTTAATTGTCTCAGGCTCACACCTGTTTAGAGAAAAACAAACCATTCATTTGCGCTTAGGAAAAGAAGAACTCAAAATTTATCTCACCAAAGCACAGCTAATTACACAAAGTTTTATCCGATTTGAGTTTGAATTACTCAATGATCAACAAGAAATTTTAGTTAAAAACTTTATCAATAAACAAATGAATGAAATCAAGAATCACGATTTATGGGAAGCATTGAAGTGAGAAATCCATTATTGTCTAAAAAGTTAAAACGTACCGAGACGCGTTTACTCATTATCGATGATAATCAAATACGTTTTAATCAGATTCGTGATCTTTTAATATCGAACGAACATATCGTACAGGCAACATTGCTTGATGATTTACAAAATTTTGAGAAGCAATTACATCAAAATTGGGATCTGGTCATTTTTGGCCGTGCTTATGACTTAAAATATGAACAGGCTTTAAGCTTAATCCAATTATCAAAACAGCCTAACTTACCGATTATTCTGCTAAAACCCGATAATTATCAGGCAGAACAATATGCGAGTTATATTCGTAAAGGCGTTTACGACATTTTAAATCTGGATTATCTCGATCGTTTCTATATTGGTTTACTCCGCGCCCTTTCATTGAGCCGACTACTTCTAACGCAACAACATTTAATGAATGAGTTAGAATCAGCACAAACCCAAGCTCAATCTTTAGCGCAAGATAGTAATAAAGCCATTGCACTGATTCAAGAAGGCATTCATATTCAAGCCAATGCTGAATATTTAGCTCTATTTAGAATAAAAAATGAGGAGGATATTGTTGGTCTTCCCTTACTTGACCTTTTACAACCCAAAGAATTAAATGACTTTAAGTTGCGGTTTAAAAAAATTACCCAAGGTCAATTCGATTTCGGTCGTTTTGATATCACCACCTTAAATAATCACGTTGCTATTCCAAATCCGCTTAAAATCGAATTTTTACCTTCTACGGATGAAGATGCATTACAAATTACCATTGATATTGAAAATTCAGAATCAACCAATGTAACCAGCAGTACAACTGAGAAAAACACACAAAAGCCAAATACATATCAGTTGATCAATCGAGCAATCACCAAACAACCCTCTAATATTAATGCATTGGTGCTCTTTTCTTTAGCATCATGCCCTGAAATTATTTTTCAAGGTGATTGGATCACTTCAAAAAATTATTTCAATCAGATCAATGAGTTTTTAAAAGATCAAACGCATGCTCCATTATTTCAAATTGCGACTGGTGTTTTTATTGGTTTATTCCAAGCAGAATCCAAAGCAAAATTAGAATCTAAACTCATTGGCTTAAATTCACTCACTAAACCACAATTATTAACCATCAATCAATCCACTTATCCACTCAATCTTAGAATTGGTTATTCAGTTTTAGATAGTGAAATACGTGATGAAAATCACTTCGAACAATTTATTAATTTAGCTTACAGTACTGTTTTACCTAAAAATGAGCCTACACCACAGCTCGAATTAGAAACGCGTATAGACACCCCGACAATTGAACTACAGCATCAGGAAATCAAGTCCGTAGATGCCGTACCTGAATCTGCACTCATTCGCGCTTTACAACACAGTTTAGACCGAGGTGAGATTCATCTTAAATATCAACAGTTGTATGATAAACAAGACAGTAATTTATACACCTATGAAGTAACGAGTGGCTTCATTTTTGAGAACACATGGAAAGATTTATCCAGTTTAAGAGAATTGGCAGAAGATACTGAATTATCAATTAAATTGGATCGCTGGATTTTAGTTGAATCATGTAAACAACTGCATAATTTCATTACTCAATATCCTGAAGCAAAATTGATTGTAAATTTAAATAAAGCAGTCTTATTGCTTGATCGTACTTTCCCTGAATTTATCTCCAAATTAATTACGATTGTTCGAAGTAAATTAACTCACCCGCTTATTTTACAATTTTCAGAAGAAGACCTGACTCAGAACATACCTGATGCACAAAAACATATCGCGCAATTACGCCAATTTGGTGCTGAAATATCCTTAAGAGACTTTGGTAACAGTATTTATAGTGAATCTGCTGCACGTCAACTCGATATCAACGGCTTAACATTACATCACAGTCTGACTAAAATGCTACAGTCAGAACAATCCACACAAGAATTACAAGAAAAAATCAAAACGTTCCATGAAATTAAACCCGTTGAAATTATGCTGCGTGATTTAAATGACATGACACTGTTTGCAAATGCGTGGAATGTGGATGCTCGCTTTATTCAAGGTGACTATTTCCAGAAAAAACTAGATCATCTTATTGATGTACAAGACCAATAGGTCTTGTACATGTTTTCTAGAATATAAATTTTAGATGTAAAAAAAACGGGCAAAATGCCCGTTTTTTTTACATCTAACAGTATTAGTCAGGACGTTTGATAGAACGTGACATACCAGAAAAACGTTGTTTGAACTTGTCGATACGACCACCTTGATCAACATTCTTCTGTTTACCAGTATAGAATGGGTGGCATGCAGAACATACGTCTAGGTAAATAGTTTCTTTACCAATCGCTGAACGAGTTTCGATTACATTACCACATGAACAAGTAGCAACTAATTTTTCATATTTTGGGTGGATATCGGCGCGCATGGTCGACTACTCCTAAGTTAAGAAAGGCTTATGCTGTCATCGCAATTGATCACTCTCATTATTAGAGGAAAAAGCTTATCCAAAGAAAAGCGAGATCAACACCACAACAGACCATTCTTTTGGCCCACCGAGACGGATACCGTCAGAGCTAAGCACAACAAGTGGGCGTGATTATACGGCAAAAAATATAAGATAGCGAATTATTCTTGAGGCTCAGATACTGGATGCTTCGACCAATAATTCGCGATCACACCACAAACCATTAACTGAATTTGATGAAAGATCATAATCGGTAAAACAATCATTCCTAAAGGCTGCCCGATAAATAAAATCTGTGCCATCGGTACACCACTGGCTAGCGTTTTTTTAGAACTACAAAAGAAGATCGCAATTTGATCTGCTTTATTAAAGCCCAACCATTTTGGAATATAAAACGCCAGCAACATAATCAGGGTTAAAAATATTGAACAAACCAAAGTTAAAATCAATAGGGTTTGCCAACTGACAATTGTCCATAGTCCAGCAACCACTGCCCCACTAAAAGCACCATAGACCACCATCAAAATAGTGCTCTGATCAAAAAATTTGACCAAACTGGGTGTTTTCAACATGTGAGGATAAACATAAGGACGGAGTAGCTGCCCTAAAACAAAAGGTACTAATAACAATAAGGTAATTTTAATAATAGATGAGGTTGGATCAAATCCTTGTTGAGACTGACCTAAAATAAAGAAACTCACCAATATTGGCGTTATAAACATTCCAATCAAATTAGAAAATGAAGCACTACATACCGCACTGGCAACATTACCTTTCGCAACAGAAGTAAAAGCGATAGAAGATTGTACCGTCGATGGCAAAAAGCACATAAATAAAAAGCCCCAGTACAATTCCTGCCCCAAAATCGGCAACAAAACGGGCTTAGCCATCAGACCTAAAAGTGGAAATAATGCAAAGGTAAAAGTAAAAACAACAAGATGAAACTTCCAATGCATCACACCATCGACAAGTGCCTCTCTGGAAATTTTTGCACCATGTAAGAAAAATAAAATTGCAATTGCACCCGAGGTGATGACGCTAAAGATATTTGCAGCCAAACCTGATACTGGAACAATCGTTGCCAAGATCACCATCACAATCAGTAAAATGGTAAAGCGATCCAATGCCAATAATTTTAACATTGCTACTTCCTGTAATTATTTAAAGATAAAAAAGCCCAATAAGTGAGTTTACCTAGTGGTAAAGTTTCATCTTACTGGGCTCGGTAAATAAAGCTAGTTTTTCAATTCAATGTTGAATATTTAGTTTATCTATACCACTTTTTTCATTAGTTATTTCGAGCATTGACATCTTGCTGAATTAACTCAATTTTGTAGCCGTCTGGATCTTCCACAAAAGCTATGACCGTGATGCCACCTTTCATTGGCCCTGCTTCACGCACGACGTTACCACCACGCGCTTTAATTTCTTCGCAAGCTTGATAAGCATCATCCACTGCAATAGCAATATGACCATAAGCATTGCCTAACTCATAGCTTGTCGTATCCCAGTTATGCGTAAGCTCTAGTACCGTATGATTCTTTTCATCACCATAACCAACAAAGGCCAAAGTAAAACGACCTTCTTCATAATCACGCTTACGAAGTAAAGTCATACCGAGTACTTCAGTATAGAACGCTAAAGATTGTTCTAAATTGCCTACACGTAACATGGTATGCAGCATGCGCATCTTATTCATCCTTATTTACTATTTGCATTTTGATGTTCACCTAATAACTTCGCTACCCAAACTACTAGAACTAAAATTGGAATACCAATTAAGGCAGTCATGAGGAAGAAATTCGGATAACCAATATTACTCACTATAGTACCCGAATACCCACCTAAAATCTTAGGGGTTAAGGTCATGAGCGAGCTAAAAATGGCATATTGCACTGCCGTAAATGACACACTGGTTAAACTGGATAAGAATGCAATAAACGCTGCACCCGCCAACCCAGATGCCAGATTATCGACAATGATGGCGAAATATAACCACAAAGAACTATAAGGTTTAATCACCTTGCCTGTAATTTCAACGTCATCAGCGGATTGAGGGTTCACCGCAGCCAAAGGATCAATATTAAGATCTAAATCTTTAGCGGTGGTTAAGTGCATATTGGCAGTATAGTTGTGCTGAGTGCTGACAAGGATTTTATTATTTTCAACAACTTCTGCGACAAGTCGTTTTGAAGCAGAATTCACCAAAGTATCGGCTGGAATTGCCGCACTAAATACACCTGTTTTATCTAGATTGGCATCAAAATTTTGATCATCTAATTTTAAGATAATTTTTTGCGATTCAGATAATGTCGGTCCAAAATATTGACCGCGAACCACTAAACTATTATTTCGTTCATGCAAGGTAATGATATTGTCACTGGTCACAGGCAAAATTTGCATACTGGGTTGTTGATCAGCAAGCTTTAAATAAGGCAAAGTAGTAACCGCTGGATTTTGCGAAGCACCCTGATATTGTGCAGTGACCTGTACTTCATTTGCTTGCGCCAACACCTGACTCGGTACTTTTAATTTCCAATATCCAACTTCATCAGAGTGTACATGATAACGATGTTGACCGATTGTGACATTCACATCATTGAGTTGTTGACCTGATTTTACCAACCCGATGAAAATAAGATTGGTTGAGCTGGCCAATACAGCACCGACAAACATCAACTTCATAATGTTCATGCGCTGTGCAAGTAAGCCACCTAAAAAGCCCCCCACCAAACTAAAAATCACTCCATAAATTTTAACCGCTTCGGCAATTTGCTCTTTGGTAAAGTTTAAATCTTGATAAAACACATTTGAAATAACCCCCGCAATAATGTCAGAAATGCGGTAAAAACCAATCAATAACAACAACACCAATGCCAGTTTAACGCCATAACGCTTAAAGAAATCTGCAATCGGGTTAACCCAAGTTTCAAATGCCATTTGCTTATTTACAGCGCCCATTTTCACCAGCAATGAACCCATCAATAATGCAACAACAGCAGAGCCAATAAAACGTAATGCTTCAAAGCAAAAAAGTAAGAAAGAATCTGAAATTCCAAATTGTGATTTAAGTGCTTCAGTTAAAGTACCAGAGAAAATATAGCTCAGTACAAAACTAATTACAGCCACAAAAAAGACTGCGACCAAACGATAGTAATCGGTACGTTTATAGTCTTTATAGATGCGATTGACTTGTGGCTCACGAATCACCAATGTGGTGATAATACCCACCAACATGACCGCAGCCATGGCTAAATAGGTGATTTTCCATGCACTGTAGATATAGTTACCTTTTGCTGTCCCTAAAGACGCGGCCAGAAATAATGCCCCTGCACCCGCCACAATCATCCCAATTCGGTAGCCTGCATTATAAGTCGAGGCAAGCACCGTCTGCATTTGTGTTTCAGCCAGTTCAATACGGTAAGCATCAATGACAATATCTTGTGTGGCAGCAGAAAAACCGAGCAACACCGCACCTACTGCCATTTGATACAAATAACTTTGCCCTAACGCAGGGTTGGAAAATGCCATGATACAAATGGCACAGATAATCAGTATTTGAGCAATGAGCAACCATGCACGACGTCGCCCTAATATTTTGGTCAGTATAGGCACAGGTAATTCATCGATTAATGGCGCCCAAACAAATTTAAAGGAATAACCTAGTGCAGCCCAGCTAAAAAAGGTGACGGCACTTTTATCAATTCCTGCTTCTCCAAGCCATAAAGATAAACTCGAAAAAATCAGTAATATTGGAATACCTGCCGAAAAACCCAAAAACAGCATAATAAGCGCACGGCGATCTAGAAATGCAGTAAAAGCCGATTTCCATCCAGTAGAGTGTGTTGTCATTGATTTATTATGTTCTGAAAAACTCAATATCGCTATTCAAACGCGTAATGCGATAGGTTTCAACACCATTTACGAAATCATTATTTTATTTTATCGATTAAAGCATCATGTCTGCTTGAATTTTTCAAACAAACCTGTATACCTTTAAATCTCTATCGCAATATTTCGTTTTGGATTTCACAGTGACACAAAGACTCGAACAAATGAACGCTTCTTTATCTGCCAATATTATTAGCAACAATGAACAACCAAGCCAAAATATTTTAATCTCAGCATTTGAACAAGCAGAAATACAAAGTACTTTAGAAAAAACCAAACTGAAATCTGAACAACTGACGCATATTCCAAATTACGATAAAATTCCTGCGTCAACGCGCCGCCTAAAACCACTCAATAACTTTTTGGGACAAGATCGTGCACGTGCCTCTGTAGAAGCAGGGATTGCACTACCTTATTCAGGCTATAACATCTTTGCTGTAGGTACGGCAGGCCTCGGTAAACGCACCATGGTTAAGCGTTTATTACAACAACACGCTAAAACCATGCCTACACCAAATGATTGGGTCTATGTTTATAACTTTAAACTACCCCGTCAACCGATTGCATTAGAACTTCCTTCAGGGCAAGCAGCAAAATTTCAAACCATGCTGCACCAAGCATGGAAAACCATTTTAAAACAGTTAGAACGTCGTTTTACCGCTGAAATTTATCACAATCGGATTGAACTCATTCGCCAACATACTGGGGATGAGCAACAACTCGCGCTGATTGAACTGACCAAAGAAGGTGAAACGCTTGATTTAAAATTAATTACGCGTAATGAAGAACATTGCTTTGTTCCAGTACATTTGATTAATGATTCACCTGAAGAAATGACCACGGAAGAAATTAATGCATTAAATAGCAAAGAACGGGCTGAAATTTCAGCCAACATGCGTTACATGGACAAAAAACTGGAACGCTTAGGTTTACATTTAGGTGATTTAGAAGATGATGCACGCGATAAAGTACAAATTTTAAATCGTGATATTGCAAAACAAGTGGTGATGCCACGTATTGAGCAAATTTTAAATAAGTTTGCTGAAGTCGAAGGCTTAAAAGACTATTTAAAATATTATGCTGAAGACATTATTAATAATGTCGAAATCGTACTTGAACAAGAAGAAGATGACTTTACCCCAGGGGTATTCAGTCGTGTTCCTGCACGTTATCAAGCCAATATTATTGTTTCGCACAAACCCAATTCTGGTGCACCAGTAATTTTTGAAGATTTCCCAACCCACTACAATTTACTGGGTCATGTGGAACAATTAACTCAAAATGGTACGATCACCACAGATTTCACCCTCATTCGCCCAGGGACATTACATAAAGCCAATGGTGGCTTTTTAATGCTCGAAGCTGAGCAACTGCTGGAACAGCCATATGCATGGCAAGGTTTAAAACGTGCTTTAAAATCTGGGCAACTCAAATTATCCTCACTGGAACACATGCTGACTTTAACGGGTAGTATTTCAATTGAACCACAATCTATTCCATTGAATTTAAAAGTTGTTTTACTTGCAGAACCTGAAGTTTATTATGAAATTTTAGAAGTTGAACCCGAACTCGGCAGCGTATTTAAAATTCGTGCTGACTTTACAGATACATTACAACGTAATGACACTAATGAGCAGGCTTATATGCAATTGATTGCCGACTATGTGCAATCAGATAAACTCTTGCCTTTCGACCGTTCTGCTTTAGCTGCATTGCTCACCGACTCTAGTCGTCAAGCTGAAGATCAAAGTTCATTGTCATTACATGCTTTAACTTTAGGCGATTTGATTCGTGAAGCACACCATCATGCGCTCAAAGCGGATGATAAAACCGTTTCAGATAAGCATATCAATACCGCCCTCGACCACCGTAAATACCGCTTAGGATATTTACGTGAATTATATTGGGAAGATTTGTCTCGTGGTACACAGTTGATTGAGACCAGAGGACACCGTCTTGGTCAAATTAATGCGCTTTCAGTGATTCACTATGCAGATGTTGAGTTTGGTTTACCCTCACGTTTAACAGCATCGGTTTATCAAGGTGGTGGTGATATTCTTGATATTGAACGTAGTGTCGAGCTGGGTGGCTCATTACATGCCAAAGGCGTATTACTGATGTCCAGCTTTTTAAAGGCACACTTTGGTCGTGAGCAAACCTTACATTTTTCTGCTGCCCTCGCCTTCGAACAAAGCTATGGTCAAGTGGATGGTGACAGTGCGACGGTGGCTGAACTTTCTGCATTATTGTCTGCGATTAGCCAACTACCCATCGACCAATCTTGGGCCATTACAGGCTCAATGAATCAGCTGGGTCAAGTTCAACCGATTGGTGGCGTCAATGCAAAAATTGAAGGCTTTTTTGATGCTTGTAAACTTCAGGGTTTAACAGGTAAACAAGGGGTCATTATTCCACGCCAAAATATGCAACATCTAATGTTACGCCATGATGTAATTGAAGCAGTGGAAAAAGGTCAGTTCCATATTCATGCCATTCAGACAATTGACCAAGCCTTAGAAATTTTAATGGCTCGCCCTGTCGGCACCTTAAATAAAAAAGGTCGTTATAGCAAAAATTCGATTTATGCTGCAGTGATGGAACAACTTGAATATTGGCAAGCCATTGAAGATGGTGCAGAGTTTGAAGAAGAGTCGAAAAAAGCCAAAAAAAAGAAAAAGAACAAAAAAAAGAACAAAGAAAAAGCTAAAAAACAGCCGACTCCTACTGAAGTTGTCGAATCTGAAAACACGGTTAATGCTGCACCAGAAGTAGAGACATCCGCTTCTTAAAAAATAGCCATAAAAAAAGCGCCAAATGGCGCTTTTTTTATGCTTTACAACAACTAAAATTAAGCTTCAGCTGCTGGGCTATACTGTTCTACTAAAGATTTTAATTCACCTTTTTGGAACATATCAAGCATGATATCACTACCACCGATTAATTCGCCATTGATCCACAATTGTGGAAAAGTCGGCCAATTTGCGATTTGCGGTAACATTGCGCGAATGTCTTGGTTTTCCAAAATATTAACGTAAGCAAATGGACGACCAATTTGACTGAGTGCTTCTACCGCACGTGCAGAAAAACCACATTGTGGGAATTGCGGCGTACCTTTCATATAAAGAAGTACTGCATGTTTAGCAATTTGGTCACGAATTAACGCTTCAGTATCGCGTGCTTGTTCAGTCATTGATAAATCCTCAACTCATCTGCCTCGCATTATACCGAAAACTTCGCAAAACAGTATGATTAAAGCAATATTTCCATTTTTATTTCTATTTAGGCTTTTCTTCTTGGGTAGATTTTGCTTATATAAACTTTTATTTTTCCACCGAACAGATAAGAGTTAGTCATGAATAACGTTACCCTTGCTCCTGTACAACCTGATCAACCTTCACATTTGATGCCAGTATTTGGTCGTCAACCGATCAGCTTTGTTCGCGGTCGAGGTTCTTATCTCTATACAGAAGATGGCACTGAATATTTTGATGCACTCACAGGTATTGCTGTGTGTGGTCTCGGTCATGCCCATCCTGTTATTGCAGAAACCATTGCTGACCAAGCTGCAACACTTATTCACACCAGCAATTTATTTGAAGTGCCATGGCAAACTGCGGCGGCGCAAAAACTTGCTGAAGTTTCAGGAATGGAAGAAATTTTCTTTTCCAACAGTGGTGCCGAATCCAATGAAGGTGCAATTAAAATTGCACGTAAATTTGGTTTTATGCAAGGTATTGCTCATCCTAAAATTATTGTTGCAGACCATTCTTTCCATGGCCGTACTATGGCAACCCTTTCTGCAACGGGCAATAAAAAAGTTCAAGAAGGTTTTGGCCCACTGGTGGAAGGTTTTATTCGCGTACCTTTTGGTGATATGGAAGCCATTCAGGAAGCAGCCATTCATCACCCAGATATTGTGGCTATTTTTGTTGAACCGATTCAAGGTGAAGGTGGTGTAAATACAGCACCTCAAGGCTTTAGCTACCTAGATGAAATTCGTCAAATGTGTAACCAACACAACTGGTTAATGATGCTTGATGAAGTTCAAACAGGTAATGGTCGTACAGGTAAATACTTTGCTTACCAGCACACCAACATCGTTCCAGATGTTTTAACTACAGCTAAAGGTCTAGGCAATGGCTTTCCGATTGGTGCAGTGATGACCCAAGGGCGTGGTGTTGGTGTACTCACTGCGGGTAATCATGGTTCAACCTACAGCGGAACTGCATTGGGTTCACGTGTTGTTTATACCGTTATTGATCTGATTCAAAAAGAAAACCTTGTTGAAAATGCTGCAAAAATGGGCGCTTATATTGTTGACCAACTTAAGCAACAGTTAGTCGATCAAGCTGTGACGGTACGTGGTTTTGGTTTAATGATTGGTATTGAATTACCAAAAGCGTGTGCTGAGTTGGTGAATATTGCACGCGATGAATATCATCTGATTATTAACGTCACTGCGGGTTCCGTTGTTCGCCTGCTCCCAACTTTAAACATCACTCAAGAACAGGCAGATCAATTAATTGCACGACTTGTGAAAATGATTAAAGCATTTTTAGCTTAAGTTTTTATCTCGTTAAATACGCAATCTAAAAATATGAAAAGCCGCTAATAGCGGCTTTTTTTAATACCTATTTGCTTTTATGAAGCATCTTGATAGATTCTACCACCAGGTAATTGGCAGAAATATTGTTTTAATGCTTCTAGACAACGATGGATTTTCATTGGCTGTTGTTCACATTTTGCAATAATGGCATACAAAGTAAAACTGGGTAAGTTCCACTCTGGTAACACTTCAACTAAAGCACCACTGATTAAATCTTTTTGTACATCTAAATATAAAATTCGAGCAATACCATGCCCCTGTTGACACAATGCTTTGGCAACCAAAACATTATTTGAAGTCAACCTAGATCGCATGTCTAAGCTAATAATTTCATTGGTTATGCCATGTTTAAATGAAAAACTTTGATAATTTTTCATCACATTAATTGGAATTAAGTCATGATTTTTTAAATCTTCAGGACGTGAAATTGGTGCTGATTGATTCAAATAACTTGGTGATGCAACCAAAACCTGCTCAACACGAGCAAGCGGCACAATATGCAAATTACTATCTTCAATTTTTGAACTCATTCGCAATGCAATATCTATACGACCATCAATGAGGTCAATATATTGATTATCTGCTTCTATATGAACTGCTAAACCACGGTGAGCCGACATCCAATGTGACAACGCTGGAATAACATGATTTGCAGCCAGTTCTGGTGTCGTTGCAATACGTAAATCACCAATTAGGTCATCACGCAGCTCATTGATTCGTATTTTTCCGCGCTCTGCAGCAGCGAGCATTTCTTGACAGCTGTGGAAAAAAGCTTGTCCCGCTTCAGTCAAACTCAACTTTCTGGTAGAACGATGCAAAAGTGTAACTTCCATCTCTTGTTCTAAAGAACGAATTTGCTGACTAACAGCGCTTGTGGTGATGCCTAAATCACGGGCTGCACCACTGAACGAATTTTTTTCTACAACACAAGCAAATACACCCATTGCTCGAAGTTGATCTAACATAAATTTCCCTCTGAACTTATGAGATGCTTTACCTTACGATAAAAGCAACTCATTGTATTATACGGTGAAATTCATGCATTGTATTAATTTATTTAATTAATAGGTAAAACACTAGTTGGATCAATTGGCTTACCATCTAAACGCACTTGGAATTCCAGCATTGTACGGCTTGTACCAGATGCTCCCATTTCTGCAATTTTTTGACCTGCGGTCACATTATCACCACTTTTCACATTCATTTTACTGTTATGTGCATAGGCTGAAATATAACCATTCACATGTTTAATCAAAATCAAATTACCATATTCTTTCAAACCATCTGCTGCATAAACCACTTGCCCATCGGCTGCTGCATAAATAGCATCACCGATATTTCCAGCATAACGAATGCCTTTAATATTATTGGCTAAATTAAAGTTTTGGATGACTGAGCCATTGCTTGGTTTCACCCAACGTAAAGCCGATACTTTAGAAGATGATACTGGTGCTGTTGGGATATTCGCTGCCACAGGCGCAGCAGGTTTAGTTGAGGTGGTTGGCAGTTGCACAGTTTGACGTTGAATCGGTGCAGCTTGTGTCACTGCCTGTGTTGTTGTGCTACGGCGTGAACCCGAATCTTTTAAACGTAAAGATTGCCCCACATAAATACGATACGGCGACGCGATATCATTCATTTCCGCAACACTGACATAACCTAAACCATAACGTGCAGCAATCCCACTTAAGGTATCTCCAGATCGAACGGTATAATAGTCTGGTGCTGTTGCATAACGCGTTACATTATTAATTTGTGGTTTTGAAGCGCAACCACTCAAAATAACAGTGGAAATAACAGCCGTAGACAACACTATGGTTTTCAACAAGGCTGAAGGCACAGCAAATAAGCGATATTGTGACACCAAGTGCATTAATCTTCCTCTCTACATACAAATGTATTTATTGATTTACGCTAAGATTAGCAAAAAAGTATGTGAAAAATAATTTCAGTCCTGCATTTTCACAAAGTTATAACACTACTTGGCACTATTTGGAAAACTGTGCTTGTAATGTATTTAAAATCTCGTAATTTGTCGCATCCATTTGAATCGGCGTGATACTCACAAAACCATTCGCCACTGCAAAAAAATCGGATTCTATTTCAGTTAAGCCTTTTTGCGGATCAGCCACTGCCTCACCAGACAAACCAATCCAATAAACTTGACGACCACGTGGGTCTACATGACTGGTAATCGGTTTTGATTGGCTGCGTCGACCTTGGTAGGTAACTTTTGCACCTTGTAATACAGGCACATCTGGAATATTCACATTAAAAATATGACGTGGCGGTAACACAGGTAAACCCGCAGCAATAAAATCATGTACCCATTGGGCAGCAATTGCATAATCTTTGGCATGCTCGTAGGAACGAACATTTTGTCCTGCCATTGAGACTGCAATCGCAGGTTGTTTCATTAACCGACCTTCAAAAGCAGCACCCACTGTTCCAGAGTAAAGAACATCATCACCTAAGTTGGCACCACTATTAATTCCACTGACCACCAGATCGAATTCAAAATCGAATAAACCATTCATGGATAAGTACACACAATCTGCTGGCGTTCCATTTACAGCCCAAACATCAGATGAAATTTGGATGGGACGTAATGGGCGATCTAAAGTTAAGGCACTGGAAAAACCACTACGCTCACTTTCAGGTGCAACAATAACCACACGACCCAGTGGGGCTAAAGCATGCGCAAGCGCTTGAATACCGGGAGCAAAAACACCATCATCGTTGGCAATTAATATATTCACTTAAAAAATCTCGTAATGGTTAAAAATGACTGGTAAGAACATTTGATTGAATTATATAAAGAATTATATATATTTAACGCCCGACATCCATTCAAAATATGTGACTAAAAAATGATTAAATTGATTTCATTTCGTAGCTTACTGAGCTTAGGCGTTGCAGCGCTATTATCACAAGCCGTTTTAGCTAATGAGGATTTAACACCAGCTGAAGCCGATACCATGGCTAAAGAAGATATTGCTTCAGCTCAAGTCATGATTGAAGTATGCCCTGCTATCATTGGTAAAAATGCAAAATTTGATCACAACACGCATCAGCTGATTCAATCTTATCTGCAAAACTATTCAGATAAATCTATGACTTACGATAAAATCCAATCTGACACTGAATATAAATCAATTCTGAACGAAGCGCGTCAAGCTGCAAAAGAAACCAGTAAGGATGAACAAAAATCAGTTTGTGATGATGTAGTAAATTACGAAGCATAATACATAAGGCATTTCTAAATAGGCGATCTGCCATATTAAGTATGTTCTCAGGGCACGGAAATATTCATTTTCATGCCCTATTTTTTATCTACAAACTAGATGCAAAATTCCCTTCATTGTGACTGCAATTTTCAACAGCTTCGATACATTTGTGTACTTACAATTCATAAAAATATAGTTAAGCTTATTTATATTGTTCTGTTTTTAAATAATTTAGGTCTGTTTCAATGAAATTATCTATGTTCAAATCTCTTTCTTTAGGTCTTTTGACCACTACGCTCATGACCTTTTCTGTTACCCATGCAGCTACGCAACAAAATGAAAATATTGAAGTTACCCCAACTCAAAAAATCACCCAACAAGAACTTGCTGCTATTTATGTTTTATCCGAAGTTTGCCCAAGTTTGATCAAAGAAAATGATCAATTCAAAAAAGGTTATGCAAAACTTGCACAAGAATACTTACCGCAAGAACAAGACCCCGTCAATGCACTGCAAAAGCTAAGCAAACAGAAAAGCTTTAAAAGCATTTTAGCTGAAGCAAAGTCGGATGCGAAAAAAGCAGGTGATGTTAAAAATAAAGAAATTTGCCAAGAATTGACCACATACAGTAATTGATACAAATTGGTTACAATACTTTTGAAATAAGCCGATTTCCCCGTAGAAGTCGGTGTGGCTTTATCCTAAAATGCTAAGCTCTTTGTGCTTATATCAAGATACTGGAATCACCTCGAATGACCCACAAAAGCGCCCTTGCTGCATTATTACTATTACCAAGTTTTACTTACGCAGCAACTGTCTTATCTGCACCTCCAGAACTCAATAATAAATCTTATGTTTTGATGGACTATGAGACGGGGCAAATCCTCGCATCAAAAAATGAAAATGAAAAATTAGCACCTGCTTCAATGACCAAGATGATGACCAGTTATATCATCGAACAAAAGTTGTTGAGTGGCGACCTCACGGAAGATGAAAAAGTTCGTATGAACGAATCTGCATGGTGTCGTGGTAGTAGCACGGAATCATGTATGTACGTGCCACTTAACGGTACTGCAACAGCATTAGAAATGCTGCGTGGGATTATCATCCAATCAGGTAATGATGCTTCTAAAGCCATGGCAGAACATATTGCGGGTAATGAAGGTACTTTTGCTCACATGATGAATGAAGAAGCAAAACGTATTGGTATGACAAATACTAGCTTCATCAATTCAACAGGTATGCCTGCTGAAGGTCATTACTCGACTGCAAAAGATATGGCAACCCTTGCGCAACATATCATTCATGACAGTTCAAAATATTACCCAATTTACTCTGAAAAAGAATTTTCTTTTAATGGCATTAAACAAGGTAATCGTAATGCCTTGCTTTATACCGACCCAAGTGTAGATGGTTTAAAAACTGGTCACACGGATGAAGCAGGTTTCTGTTTAACCACTTCTGCTAAACGTGGTCCACTGCGTTTAATTTCAGTGATTTTTGGTGCGCCAAGCATGAACGAGCGTGCATCACAAACCCGTGAAATTTTAGCGTGGGGTTATGCAAACTTTGAAACTGTAAAAGTACAGCCTGCCAATCAAATCTTAGCCAAAGCCAAAGTTTGGTACGGTAAAGAAAATGAAGTAAAAATTGGTTTAGCTGAAAACTTCAATGTTACCTTACCGAAAGGTCAAGCCAATGCCATCAAAACGCAATTGGTTGTGCAACCTAAACTCACGGCTCCGCTGAAAAAAGGTCAAGTGGTTGGCAAATATGTTGCTAGCCTAGATGGTAAAGTGATTTCAGAAAAACCCCTCGTTGCACTTCAAGATGTTGAAGAAGCTGGTTTCTTTGCAAAAATGCTTGACCATATCAAACAATTCTTTAGTAACTTATTTTAATTAAGCCGCAATGCTTTTAATTGAGCCTTAAACTAAAGATAAAGCACTTCTACTTCGGTATGAGTGCTTTTTTATTTTATAATTCCTCTAGCCCTTCAATATTGACTGCTCATCATGAAAAAGAATATTCGCCCTTATTTAGATCATCATCCTAAAATTGATGCTACTTGTTATATCGATGAACTTTCCGTCGTCATTGGTGAAGTCTCTTTGGCTGAAAATGTTTCAGTCTGGCCTTTTGCCGTCATTCGCGGTGATGTCAATTATATCAAAATCGGCAAAAACTCTAATGTACAAGACCATGCCATGTTGCATGTCAGCCATAAAAAAGCAGAAAAACCCAATGGTTCACCGCTCATTATTGGCGAAGATGTTACCATTGGTCATCATGTGACTTTACATGGTTGTACTGTGGGTAATCGCGTTTTAATTGGCATCAATACCATTGTTTTAGATGATGTGATTATTGAAGATGATGTCATGATTGGTGCAGGCAGTTTAGTGCCACCCCGTAAAGTCCTAAAAAGTGGTTATTTGTATGTCGGAAGTCCAGTACAACAAGTTCGTCCACTGACAGAAAAAGAACTGGAATTTTTACCTTATTCGGCACAGAACTATGTGAAGGTATCGAATAACTATTTGGATAAAATTTGTGTTATTCCCAAGTAGAAATGTCCTACCTTAAAACCAAATAGAAATGTCCTATACAGGCATTTCCAAGTCAAGCACAGGATTCAGATTTCTTTGTTGAATTGCTGTTTTCTGTGCACGTCTGCTTGGCATCTTTTGAGAACGATTACGTTTATTTTGTTGTTCTAATTCCTCATGCTGTTGTTGAATATGTGCCAAGACAGAACCCAAACGCTTATTCTCAACGATCTCTCTTTGGTTGAGCTGGCTTAATTTATCGATGATGCTGTAATTGATTTTTCTTCCTTGATATTCAATTGCAACCGTACCATCTGGGTATTCTAAAAACTCGATATATTTACCAATCAAACTATGATTCTGTTCGATGTTTTCTAAAATATAGATGCACTTATCATAGGTAATCGTGAGGCTTTTACTGACCCTACGTGGCTCACGCCAAGTAAATATATCGTCTAATTCTTCAGGGGTTTCAGTGATAGAACGGTGTAAGTCCTTGGGATTAGAGGCCACTTTGGCAAACTTACGATTGAACTGCTCAATGAAAAAGGGAAGCCACGCATTTGCTTGTGTGATCGTATCAATGCCTTCAAGGCGCATCTCCTTAATCAAACGATCCTGAAGTGTTCTATTTGCTCGTTCCACCCGGCCTTTGGCTTGCGGTGAATTGGCAAAGATAATATCAATATTCAATCGACTTAGAACACGTCCAAACTGAGTCATCTTGGTCTCTTGTTTACTGCTTTGATTGACTCTAAATACTGAATGTTTATCACTATAAAAGGCCAAAGGCTTACCATGTTGTTCGATATAAAAACGTGTCGAAAGCATATAATCAAAGGCTGATTCTGATTCACAGAAATGTAAGTGCTGTAACTTGCTTGTCGCATCATCAATATAAACCAGCAAACAACATTTAGCAGCTCGTCCTTCAAACCAATCATGGTATGAACCATCAATTTGGATCAGTTCACCGAAACAATCACGGTTATAGCGGGGTTGATACGGGCGTTTCATGCGTTTAGATCGTGGAAGCCATAGGTCAGCTGCAATCATCCAACAACGCAGTGTTTCTACTGAAATATTGAATCCATGAGTAGTCGTGAGCTTTTCATGAGCCAAGGTCGGTCCGAAGCCATAGAGTTGTTCAGCAATAAGGGTTAAACACTGTAATCTGAGTTCTTCTGATAATTTGGAATTACTCGATTGACCACGACTGGCATGGGCTAATGCAGCAGGACCTTGTGCTTTGTATCCTTGAATTAGGCGCCGGATCTGACTTCTGATAGTTGTAAGAGCTGGGAGGCTTTGGATTGCGTTATGCGTCGATCACAGACTTCTTGTAAGACTGACAATCGTTTAAGTTCTTTATCCGACATAGACACCAACATATTAAACAGCCCGCTCAGAAAATCTCTAGGTGAGTATTCTAAAAGCGGACATTTTTACTTTGGAGAAACCGGACATTTCTATTTGGGGCTTACAATAAGCATTTCGTATAAGGTGTATTATGTTAATAATGGAAGTTTTTTAATATCAAATAATTATGGTTAAAGTTACATGATGGAGAAAAAACAAAAGATAACTCTAAAAATAGAAATAACTATTTTCTTAGTAAAATTATTTGCAATTTTATTTATTACGGTTGGTACTATTCTAGTTTTTACAATTTTCCTTGCACCTATTGGTTTCTTTATGATCCCTATAGGAATTGCTCTGTATATAGATATCCCTAAATATTTGAAAAAAATCCTAACAAGAAAAATGTTATTGCTAGATTCTGAAAATCACCTAGATCATAAAAATTGAATTACCCTTTTTCAAAAATGAGTCCATTTAACATAATGGTGCTTATACGAAATTTCTTGGAAATAGTTTTAAATTTCAAAAAGTTATGCTATAAAAAATTGGGACGCAAAACCTAAAAAACCGACTTGGAAACAAGTCGGCTTTTTTATGTACAACTCTGTAAAATATCGCCAGAAAAATAGATCATTATTTGATCAAATTGAAACTTTAGTGTGCATTATCAACTCATCCACTGCTCAAATTATCCCCAATTTCTGCGGATAACCCTTGGGGTAAAATTTAAACAGTTATGTACGCTTAGGCGCACATGGATTCAAGCCCTTTGCGGCTATACAACCTCACACTGATTTCTTATAATGGGGACATAGAGAGCAGGATGCTCCAGATAAGAATAACAAGATCTGATACAAGGAATGTGAGGTACGACAGGAGTTATACCTAAGCATCAAATACGAAAAACCCCGACAGGATGTCGGGGTTTTTTTATGCAAAAATATTTTTATAAAATATGAATAGTTTTAACTACTCACTAGTGGATAAAAGCTCATAATTTTTAAACTTTATCACTTCCACACCCAATCGTTCATTGACCTGTTTAAGTAAGTTTTGATAAAAAACAATTTCATTGTAATAAAAAACTTTTGCAGCCTTTTCAATATCACCAAAGCCACCTGCATTTTGTGGTAC
Organism: Acinetobacter sp. ANC 4973; assembly: GCF_002135275.1. NCBI lineage: Bacteria > Pseudomonadati > Pseudomonadota > Gammaproteobacteria > Moraxellales > Moraxellaceae > Acinetobacter > Acinetobacter sp. ANC 4973. Next base: position 7,736 of record NZ_NEGM01000022.1, on the reverse strand, counting down.
TACACCAATGAGTTGCGGTGGTATACGATGCCCTGCAAGTTGGTCATCACGACTGGCTATTTTAATATTATAAAATTCATCCTTGGCAGCAACTTCAGCCAGTGGAATGACTTTAACTCCATCTTTCGTTCCTCCGGGTGTATAAACCAATAAATTTTTAAAATTGCCTGCCCCCTTTGAGTTTTCAAGCGAATCTTCTAAATCATCGACATCTTGCTGACTTTGTAATGCATCAGTCATGTGTAGAATAAAACCTGCATGTGCTCCATTTTTATAATATCGACGACGGAATAAAGTAGCTGCTTCATTCAATAAAATCGCATTTACACTACTCAAATAATTAGGTATGCCGTAAATTTCCTGTCCAATATCAGTTTCAAAAATATGGATCATATCTTGAGGTTCAAATTTATGGTTATTGATCTGGTCATAGCCCAACTGATAATAACTTGATAAGTCCAATGCCCTTCGCATATTCAGTGCCGGTCTAGATCCAAGCCCAACAACCCCACCAAAACGATTACGTTTCACATGCACATAACAATTGGCAAAGGTTAAAAGATTCAGAGCCAAAGCATTAAACTCATGGCGACTTAACAACGGATGAGGAATGTAATCACTGGTTAAAATATTGCGCTTCACAATTAAGGCACTGGTGTGATGACTGGTCGCTCGAAACAATTTTGCCGTGGCCAACATAAGGCTGCACAAGCCTTAAATGCTGCACTCGATAGAAACCCTGACATTGTTTCGAGAATTCTTAATAATGCTAAAAGACCAGATACTCAAATTCCAAATTTTGAACAAGGTCTTAATGAGTTTATTAAAAACCGACTATCTAAAAAGAAATATGCGAATTCCACCATGGAAATCATTAATGCGAATTTAGATAAATATAGAGAAATGTGGGCCAATACTGCCTGTAATGAAATCACGCTTAATATGATAGCGGTTTATTTAAATAATCAGACTGATTATCAAGCTGAAAAACATCGCTCTTTATTAATAGATATTTGGAAATATTTTACGGCGCATGAATGGGCAAATGAAAATATTGTTGAAAAGACATTAAAGCCTATTCGCCCTGAAAAAGTTAAATTACGTCATTCAAATGAAGCTATTGAAAAGATTAAATCTGTTTCACCTGCTTGGCTATGCCTTGCAATAGATTTAGCACTTCATTCTGTGCAACGGCGTGCCGATCTAGTTGTTATGGAAAGATCGGCCATTAATATCAAAGACAACACTATGACTGTTTTACAGCACAAATCTTTAAACTATGACAAACCGATTTTCATTGAAGTCGATATGCATCCAGAGTTAAGAGAAACAGTTTTGAAGTGTGTTGAGCATTCTATGCAACTTCGCTGCCCATATTTAATATCTACTCGCCCAGATAAAATTAACGAACAAACTCGTACTGCAAAATTACACCCCTTTGCAGTGACTGAAGACCATCTAACGAAGCAGTTTAAAAAGTATCGGGACTTGGCTGGTGTATATGATGATCTTGAACCGAAGCAGCGCCCATCTCTACATGATTTACGAGCATTAGGTTTGTATAACATCACTCAGCAATATGGTAAAAAATATGCACAAGCTTTAGCGGGCCATGCAACTGTGAAAATGACTGATCACTATATTGAAGGTCATGAAGCGCCTAAACCTGAGAAAATCAGCTATAGATAAAGCATTATTTTAAAATTTGAATTGAAGCTTATCCATATTAGAAAACTATTAATTCCCCCGAAAATCCCCCTAACAAAAAGCCCACTACAATGAGTGGGCTTTATTGTGTTGATTAATCAACGAATTTTGGTAGGTATAAGCAGACTCGAACTGCTGACCTCTACGATGTCAACGTAGCGCTCTAACCAACTGAGCTATACACCTAAGTGCTGTGAATCATATTCATTTTTATTTTCTAAGACAAGGGCTTTCTATTGTTTTTTAAAGCAGATGCACAAGTTTTAAGCATCCATTTAAATTTCATTGCTTGTTGAGCATTAAATTCACATGAAAACTGTTGCTGTTGGTAATATTCCGCTGTTTGTATAAAGATCGGTTGTTGATCTTTTTCAACCCATTCTGCCAAACGATGCATCCACATATAAAAAGTTTCAGCGGGTTGCTTACGTAAATTTTGCGGCAATTGCTTAGAAAATTGTTGAATCGCTTGCTCATATGCAGAAACATACTGTCTATTACGGTAATAAATCCAAACAAAATAAAAAATAATCACGATCACAATACTTGATAGCAAGACAAGTGCACTCGCATAAGCAGAATGAAAACCTAATTTTGACAACCAGCTTTGCTGCTTTTCAGCAGTATATCCCACGACTTTACTTTGCCATTGATAACTTGCATAGTCAGTCCAAATACGCATATTTTTCAACATTGAAAATCGTTGATATTTCCATTTTTGTTCTTTATTTCCTAAAATACTACGATCATTTTCAATATAATTTTGCATACCCCCATCAATCCGTTGTGGAGCAATTATCGCTGTGGGATCAATTCGCTGCCATTTTCCATTCAATTGCACTTCTGTCCATGCATGTGCATCAAGCTGACGAACTTCCCAACTCGCTTGGTCGGGTGCAAGCTGCCCACCTTGGTAACCAATGACAACTCGTGCAGGAATTCCAACATAACGCATCAACATGGTAAAACTCGAAGCATAATGCTCACAAAAGCCTTGTCGAGATTGAAATAAAAATTCATCAATACGATTGCCCCCTAATAAACCGGGTGACAATGTATATACAAAGCCATTTTCCTTATACCATTGCAAAATATTGCGCACATATTGATCGGGTTGCTGACCACTTTGTGTAAACATTTCTAATGCGAATTGACGTGATTTTTCATCCAATGCTTCTGGCATTTGGGTATTTATTTTTTTCAATATATTCGATTTAAATAATGCTGACTCTGGCAATTCAATATTACCCAACCAATGCAATTTAATAGGTTGATTACGCAAAATTTGACGAATCGGGGTAATACTCATACCCTGTTTTAATTGGTACTCTGTTTCAAGTGGAATTGACTTTTCCAAGCCCATCACCCACATCACTCGTGCATCAGCAGCCAAGTATTGATAATCAAAACCACGTTTCGATTTCCCAGAGAACTTATTTTCTAAAACAGGCTGTTGATTGATAAAACTGCTGGTCCATGTTTTTCCATCATATTGATCTAAAACCATCGCGCGCCAATACAGTTCATTGCGTGACGGAAATTTATCCATATTTCCAATAATTCGAAAAGCCAAACTTGTGGATTGTGAAAGCTGAGCAATATCACCAGGTGACATGCTATCGCTCATCCCTGTGACACTTCGTTGTTCTGGAATTGGAATATGCCAAAGTGGTGGTAACCGTGGAAAAAATACAAACAGTAAAATAAAAAAAGGCAAAGCCAAAATTAAAAATCTAGCCACATGTTTTGCATCAGTTTTTAATGCTGCCGATTGATTTTCTAATAACTTAAATTCACTGGTTTGTAGGCGATAAAGTCCAATTAAGCAGCTTAATAAACACAGCACAATTATCAGCGCCATCCAGATGGATTGGCTATATAAAAAGGAACTGGCACTAACAAACAAAGCAAAATTAAACAAAACAATAACATCACGCTTATTCTTGGTTTCTAAAGCCTTTGCAAACAAAAAGGTCGATAAAACAGCAACCCCCGCTTCAATACCAATAAAACTTTTATAACTAAAATAAATCGTGACTAAAGCTAAAATGGTCAATACAAATGTCCACATCTTAGCGACGGCTTTGTTCTGATCTTTTAAACTAAAAAATAAACAAAGCAAAATCAGCGCAAAAATAGCACTTAATAAAACAGGATTAAAAAACACCTGCGCAATAAAGACCAAGACCATTGTGATTAAAATTGAAATTCTAATATCAGCATGGATCATAATTTAAGCCTGTGCCAAAAGTTTTTTTGCTTGTCTTAACTGATTTTCGCCAATGCCTACAGGTAATTCAGCTTGTGGTAAATACACTGCATAATCACATTGCATCTGCTCACATTGTTCAATCAATCCCATCATTAAATTCAGCTTTTCTTCATGTTCTGTACTGGGCATATTGGCATAATGAATTTCAATATTGCTTTGATCATTATGCTGTTCAAACACTTTGATATATAAGCCTTGCCCACGTGCAGCTTGCTTCCATGACACCGCTTGTAACGCATCCCCCAACTGGAAATTACGTAATTCACGAAACTCATCCATATCTGGTTCAAAATTATGCTTCTGCTGTTTATTTTCAGCACTATAAAATGCAGCTTTGGGTGCAATCCATGCAGACTCTTTTAAATAAAAATAAGTCCATGCCCGAACCAATCCAAAGGGATAAACTGAATAAATCTGTAAGGTTGGATAGTGAAATTTCCCTCTTTTTTCAGGCAAAAAAGAAAGCGTGATTTTGTGCTGGAGTTCTGAAATCAGGACTTTTTCTAAATGCTGATCGGTTTTAATCCATAAATAACGGGAGTGCTTTTGCGCTTGTTGAAAATGTAATTGCAATTCAACACTCTTGCCAACCTGCCCTATTTCAGCAATAGACACCTCAACGCCTAAATCATGTAATTGTTTAAATGTTAAATAAAAGCTAATACATAAAATGGCACTAATCAAAAAGCAAAAGCCCAAAATCAAGTTGTTGGCATAATTCACTCCTGCAATAAAAGTAATCAAAATCAATACCAAATACAGATAACCCTGTTGATAGATAAAAATCAGAATATCTTTTTGCGAGAGTTGTTTGACTTTTTCAAATTGAAAACGTGCCGCTAACCATTTTTGCCAAGGATTGCTCAAATTGATCTTCCTTTAGCTAATATTGACTTGCTGCATCAACTGCACTGTTTCAGCTTCACTCAAGCCAATACGATGAGCAACCACAGCAACAAACACCGCTTGCACATCATCTGGCGTCACAAAACTACGTTGCTGAATAAAAGCAAAGGCTTGTGCTGCTTTTTTCAAAGCCAATAAACCACGGGTCGACAATCCATGTTGTTTTTTACGGGTTTCATCGGCAAGATTGAGCAGATATTCCAACACAGCATCGGCAATATGCACCTGATTAACCAATTGTTGCATCGCTAAAATTTCTTGCTCGTTAAACACATGCTTGAGTGTCGCAATTAAGGCATAGCGTGAATTTTGTTGTAAGAGTAATTTTTCTGCTGAACGTGAGGGATAGCCAAGTGACAAGCGCATTAAAAAGCGATCGAGCTGCGACTCTGGCAACGTATAAGTACCACTTTGAAACAATGGATTTTGCGTGGCAATCACCCAAAAAGGTTGTGGTAATGGGTAACGCACGCCATCCACAGTCACCAAACCCTCTTCCATCGCTTCAAGTAAAGCACTTTGCGTTTTTGGACTACAACGGTTAATTTCATCGGCCAATAATATTTGGGTGAAAATGGGGCCTTGTTTAAACGCAAACTGATGTTCTTTTTGATTAAACATGTTTACACCAATCACATCGCTTGCCAGCATGTCATTGGTAAACTGAATGCGCTGAAATTTAAGCCCTGCAAGATGTGATAAGGCACTCGATAATGTCGTTTTCCCCAGCCCAGGCAAATCTTCAAACAACACGTGTCCGCCTGCCAACAAACAACTCAAAGCCAATTTAGTTTGGTTTTCTTTATCTAAAATAATGCTATTAATTTGAGTTAAAAATGTTTCAACCTTTAAAGCATAAGATGCAACTTTATGATTCAGTTCTAGCTGTTCATGCGTGAGTTCTTGTTTTTGAACTTTATTCGTCCCCCAAATCACACTCTTATCCCCAATAAAAAAACGGTGCATGAGTAACATACACCGTTTTTTTATTTTTCCAAAGAAATCAAAAGATTTCTGACAAACACTTGTTCGAAACTAACAAGGACATTTCTTCAATCCACCATTCGCACTTGGATAACGTGCATCCACACAGTAACGGTAAAATGTTTTGGCATCCATGGGTACTAAATCGGCATGATTTTTTTTCATATGCTCTAAATAGGTCTGATAATCAGGCACCCCCACCATCAAGCGAAAACTTTGCTGTAGACGCTGCCAAATAATTTGAATGGTTTTAATACCATTTAACATTAATAATTTCTTGGGCTGTGCAAGCACAGTAAATTTAATAATTTTGCCCAAAGCCAGTTTTTGGCGAATTTGATCTTTTAGACTCATTTCACCTCTCCTACTGGAATTTCATCACTGTAAATGGCTTCTGACTCACGCACACTTGGATTAGGATCTGCCAATGCACGACGAATCACACCAATTGCAGCAAACAACATTACAATTGCCACTATCATAAAGAAACCACAAAGTACCGCATTGATTTGATTAGAAAAGACAATGGTTTGCATTTCGGTAATGTCTTTGGCTGGTTTTAAAATTTCATTACGCGCAATCGCATCAGAGAATCGGTTAGCTTGAGCCAAGAAACCAATTTTTGGATTCTCATGGAAGATTTTTTGCCAGCCTGCCGTCATACAGGTAATAAATAAGAAAATGGTGGGAACAATTGTGATCCAAACATATTTCTCTTTCTTCATTTTAAATAGGATAACCGTACCCAAAATAAGTGCCATTGCAGCAAGCATTTGGTTACCAATACCAAAGAGAGGCCACAAACTGTTAATACCACCAAGTGGGTCAATCACACCTTGATAAACAAAGAAGCCCCATCCCGCGACAGCAACAGCCGTACCAACCATATTACCCCAAAAATTATGTGAATTTTTAAGTGACGGAATTACAATACCCACCGTATCTTGAACCATGAAACGGCAAGCACGTGTACCTGCATCGACTGCGGTTAAAATAAATAATGCTTCGAATAAAATCGCAAAGTGATACCAAAATGCCATCATTGAACGGTTATTAAAAATTTCCGTAATAATATGCGCCATCCCAATCGCAAATGTTGGAGCGCCACCTGTACGTGATAAAATTGTGCTTTCACCAACCTCTTGAGCCAACAAAGTTAATGCTTCAGGAGTTACCACAAAACCTAAAGTACGGACAGCTTCAGCAGCACTTTCAACCGTTGTACCCAAGACTGCCGCAGGGGCATTAATTGCAAAATAAACACCTGGTTCTAAAATAGTGGCACAAATCATTGCCATGACAGCAACAAAAGATTCCACCAACATCCCCCCATAACCAATCATACGAATATCCACTTCGTTATTGACCAGTTTAGGTGTAGTTCCTGAAGAAACCAACGCATGGAAACCTGAAATTGCACCACACGCAATCGTAATGAATAAGAATGGGAACATAGATCCAGCAAAGACAGGGCCAGTACCATCAATAAAATGCGTTACAGCAGGCATTTTCATTTCTGGTAATGCCACCATAATGCCCACCGCTAGACCTGCAATCACACCAATCTTCAAGAATGTAGATAAGTAATCACGTGGCGCAAGCAACAACCACACAGGTAAGACTGAAGCAATAAAACCGTAACCAATCAAACACCATGTCAATTGCGTCCCTGTGAGCGTAAACAAAGGCCCCCAATAAGGATCGGCTGCAATATTCCCACCATAAACAATTCCCGCCATCATCAACACAAAGCCAATGAGCGAAACCTCGGCAATTTTTCCTGGACGGATATAACGCATGTATACGCCCATGAACAATGCAATGGGAATGGTTGCCGCAATACTAAACACGCCCCAAGGGCTATGTG
>NZ_NEGM01000021.1:0-36555 GCF_002135275.1 Acinetobacter sp. ANC 4973 | reverse complement strand
TTCTACCATCAATCAATGAAAATAATTTCGATCAATCAACCAGTAAAAATCCACACAAGTTGTTCTTCATAATCTCTTAATGATCTTCTTAATACTTCGTCAGTAATTAAGTCGCTCAACTTGATATTCCTTAACAACTCAGCACTTCGTGCTTCGTTTGTTTCCGGCTATCTCGTCGGGATGCTGCGTATTCTATACAGTTTATTATCTTGCGCAACCCCTATTTATCAAAAAACATCAAAAACACAATCGGTTGTTTATTTTTTAAACCAAAATACTATTTTTAGCACTTTTTAAATTTTTTTTCGGCTTTTTTCATCGATTAATTGCAACAAAAATAAAAAACCAGCTTCCGCTGGTTGTTTATTTTCAATGATGAGTGAATCAATTTGCTTGTTCAGCCAACCACCCCATAAATTTTTGACGTTCAGCTTTACTCGACTTTTGCCAAAGCTGGATAAGTTGCTGATCTGCTGTATTTGTAGCGTTAGCCAATACACTAGAATTCAAAGAAGTTGCTACAGAAGCTCCAGTTTGTGAATAAACAGGTGCTGGTTGGTTAACGGGTATTCTTTTCTTCTGAGTTAAATCTGTTGCTTTTGCAAAAAGACCCTGTGCTAACCAAGGTTTTGATTCTGTATTTGCACCTGTTTGTTGAATCAGCATTTGGTTGTTGTTATCAAATAAAGCTACTATAGGCTGTTCAGCATATTTCTTTGCTGCTTCAAAATTTGCTGGTGTATTCACTAATTTTAATTGGTAATTTTCACCATCTTTTAGCGGTGGTGTCTTTAATGTAACTACGCCTGACTTAACAATATCATGCTCACCATTTAGATGTTCAAAATATTGGCTGTAGCGCACGCTAAGACTAATTTCACCTGCATCGACTTTATAGTGATTATCCGCTGAACGAAATAGCCCTGTATTAACTTCTTGATCATTCACCGCAAGGATTTTGATTTCTTCTGGCGCTGTAAGCGTTACCGCTGAAAATACAGTACCGCTCATTAGCAATGCAGCCACAGCAAAAGTTAATCTTAAAGCCATTCTACTTTCTCTTTATTCATCATTAAAATTTAATTGCACTATGCAATGTATAAATGACGATTTTATGACAAAGCTATTTTTAATACCCAGCATTCTCAAGTATTTGTTGAGATAAGCTTTCCATCTTAATAGATATCAAGCTACTATTTTAAACCATAAAAAAGAGCGCAATTTAAGCGCTCCGTATAAACTGAATGAAGAATAATTTAGTCGAATTTTTTAAAACGTACTTCATTATCCATAAATGTTTTTTCTCCAGCAGCGGCTTCGATAGAACCAAATACCAATTGCGCACGTAATTTCCAATTCTCAGGAATACTAAAAACCTCTGCAACTTCATGGTCAATCACTGGATTATAATGCTGTAATGACGCTCCAATGTGATGCTCAGCCAATGCTGTCCACACTGCAAACTGTGCAATGCCTGTTGAATGCTCTGACCATGCTGGAAAATGATCTGCATATAACGCAAATTGTTCTTGCAGTGATTTTACCGTGTCTTGATCTTCAAAGAATAATGCTGTGCCATAACCTGCAGCAAAACTATTAATTTTGGCATTGGTATTTTCAAAAGCCGCTTCTGGCACCATTTTACGCAATGTTTCACGCACGATATCCCAAAATTTTGTATGTGATTCACCATATAAAGTGACAATACGTGACGTTTGTGAGTTAAATGCTGACGGACTATAACGAACTGCATCTTTAATAATTTCTTCTATTTGATCTTGTGCTAATGCAACATTCTTACCAATTGCATAAATAGTACGGCGTTGCTTTATTTGATCTAAAAATGACATTGGATAACCCTCTTGGTATTTTGATAAGAATTATTAGAATCGTTTTATCTTATGTTAATTCTAGAATGAATACATGACTAAAAAAGTGACATTGTGTTTTATTTATAGAACAATCTTATGCACTATTTTCTCATTTTCCTGTCGATTTAAAGACATAAAAAAGCACCTAACATAAAGGTGCTTTTTTATGTCTGCCAATTAGACAAATATTTTAAAACGATCACCATCTTGAGGATCAATTTTTTCGTCAGCCTCTCGCTCAATTGAACCAAAAACCAATTGCGCCCGAAGTAACCATGACGATTCAATACTCAAGTATTGCGCCACTGCGGAATCTATACTTGGATTATAGTGTTGCAAGCAAGCCCCAATCCCCGAGTCAGCCAAAGCAGTCCATACTGCATATTGTGCCATGCCTGAAGTTTGTTCTGACCAAATGGGAAAATATTCTGAATTAAAAGGAATTTGCTTTTGTAATTGTTGAATGGTGCGCTGATCCTCATAAAAAAGAACCGTGCCAAAACCTGCTGCATATTGATCAATTTTCATTTCTGTACCTGCAAAAACATGTACAGCAATTATTTTACGTTGTACCTCTTTAACAATTTCCCAAAACTTTGCATGAGAATCACCAAACAACACCACGATTCTTGAACTTTGAGAATTTAAAGCAGAAGGGCAACTTCGTACCGCCTCTTGAATCAGTTCTGCCAAGTATGCTTGGCTAAAATGAACTTTTTTCCCCAGCACATGAATGCTACGACGTTTTTTCAAATGATCAACAAAAGTTAGTTCATGTATTTCTTCAGCCACTTTTTTTTTCAGTTTAAAGTCTTTGGTAATATCAGAGGTGAGAACATGCCCAATTTTTTCTAATAATGCCACAGTAGTACTCCCCAATACAGATACTAAAGCTTTTGATTCCTTATATTCTAATCATATATAAGGAACTTCTTTGCATAAGTTATTTTTATATGTTGCTTTTTAACGCAAACAATAAATTCAAAAACAACAAACTCCGCATTTAGCGGAGTTTGTGTGAAACATTAAGCATTTTTACTTTTCTGTTTCGAATAATGCTGCAACAAAAGATTTTGCTGAGAATGGGCGTAAATCATCAATTTTCTCACCCACACCAATAAAACGAATAGGGACATGAGTACGGCTTGCAATATTAAAGAGCACACCACCTTTGGCAGTACCATCCAGTTTAGTAATGGTCAGCCCTGTTAAACCCACCGCCTCATCAAACATTTCGACTTGATTAATTGCATTCTGACCTGTACCTGCATCAACCACCAACATAATTTCATGTGGCGCTGTTGCATCAATTTTTTGCATGACACGTTTTACTTTGGTCAGTTCTTGCATCAAGTGGCTTTTATTATGCAAACGACCAGCAGTATCTGCAATTAATACGTCAATCCCTTTTGCACGCGCACTTTCAAAAGCATCAAAAATCACTGAAGCACTGTCGGCACCATGACCTTGTGAAACTACTGCAATATTATTGCGCTCGCCCCAAATTTGAAGCTGTTCAGTTGCGGCAGCACGGAATGTGTCTCCAGCCGCTAACATGACTTTTTTACCTTCGCCTTGTAAGCGTTTAGCCAATTTACCAATGGTGGTGGTTTTACCCACGCCATTGACACCCACCACCAAAATCACAAATGGGCTTTTATTTGGGTCAATATGTAAAGCTTTTACGCGTGGTGCAAGTAAAGCCACTAATTCTTCTTGTAAAGCTTTATACAATGAATGTGAATAGATTAAATCACCACGTGCAGTACGTTCCGTTAAATTAGCAATAATGGTTTTCGTCGCATCTACACCAATATCTGCAACCAACAATTGCTCTTCAACTTCTTCAAGCAGTTCATCATCGATTTCTTTACCACCAATGAGGATATTCACCATCCCATCAGCAAGATTTTTACGGGTTTTGGTTAAACCCACTTTCATACGACTAAAAAAGCCACCAGAAGTATCTTCTTGCACTGTTTCTGTGGCTACAGGCGCAGAAATAGTTGTCTCTTCTTTTTGAGTTTCAACAATAGGTACATTTACCGCAGGTAAATTCGGTAAAGTGACATCGTCATCCCCGATATCAGCATCAATCAAAAATTTATTTTGCCCATTAGATTGCTGTTGCATGCCGAATCCTTGAAAAGCATTGCGTTAAAAAACAAGGATTCTAGCATAGATTTTCTCTGCAATCCCCAGTAGACATTGAGCACACCAAAAACGAACAACTTCGCCTTGCTTTGAAATCGAAATTTCTTAAAAATAATCCTAAATACAATTAATCACTTTGGTCAATATTGTGCTCAAAAGTTACGTACCACCTTTTCCAAAGCTGTCTTTTTTAAAAAAGCATTTTTTAGCCATGGGCTTTGCATTACTCACAATACAAAGCAGCTTAGGGCATGCTGAAACACGTAGCACATTAGCACGCACTACATTTGAAACGACCCTTAAAAATGGTTTAAAGGTGATTATTCGTGAAGACCATCGCTCCCCCATGGTCATGACTCAAATCTGGTATGGCGTTGGAAGTAGTGATGAATCGGGGAACTTACTTGGCATTTCTCATGTTCTTGAACACATGATGTTTAAAGGCACCAATAAAGTTCCAAATGATGAGTTCACTCGCTTAAGTCGTATTTATGGTGGCAGTGTCAATGCTTCAACCTTTACCAACTACACCAATTATTACCAGCTTTACCCTAAAACCTATTTACCCATGGCTTTAGAACTTGAATCTGACCGTATGAGTAATTTGCTGTTACGTCAGCAAGATTTTGAGCCTGAAATTAAAGTGGTGATGGAAGAACGTCGTTTACGCACCGATGACAATCCAAGATCGTTGGCTTTTGAACGATTCAAATGGATCAGCTATCCAACCAGTCACTATCGACAACCCGTGATTGGCTATATGAAAAACCTTCAGAATATTCAGCTTGAAGATGTCAAAAAATGGTATCGCGATTGGTATACGCCCAATAATGCCATTTTGATTATTGTCGGTGATGTTGATTCAGAAAGTACCTTACTTCAAGTCCAAAAGTATTTCGGTGATATTCCGGCTAGAAAAACCCCTCCACGCAATGATGTCTTCGAGTTTGATCGTGTCGGTTACCGCCACATGGAAGTCAATTTACCTGTACAAGTACCGAATTTATATATGGCATGGAATGTCCGCTCACTGGTCACAGCAAAGAATCCACAAGATGCTTATGCACTCACCATTATTAAAAACGTATTAGATAGTGGTATTTCCTCTCGGCTACAAGATCGACTGGTCAGGGACAAAAAAGTTCTGAGTGCGATTAGTGTTTCTTACGATCCTTATAATCGAGGAGATAGCTTATTGAGTATTTCTGCATTACCCACCGAAGGTGTGAGTTTACAAGATGCAGAAAAAGCCATTCAACATGAAATTGATTTATTAAAGACGGAACTTATTCAAACTGAAGAAGTTGAACGTGTGACGGCTAAATTCGTCTCTAATTTAGTTTATAGCCAAGATGATATTGCAGGTCAGACCAAAATGATTGGCAACTTAGAAATCAACGGTTTGAGTTTCCGTTTAATGGATGAACTGCCTAAACATTTTGAAACAGTAACCCCACAAGATATTCAACGCGTTGCGAATATTTATTTTGTCCGTGACAACCTCAGCACCTTATATCTTTCTCCTGTTTCACCTGAAAATAAAGCTCAATAATGGAATTTCATATGTTTAAGCTGCGACTTTTTATCTTACTCAGTTCCTTTATTTGCGCTCAATCCGTTATTGCTGATGTGGATTTAAATAACGTAAATTTAAATAACCTAGGCGATGATCATCCGACAGAGTTAAAATCAATTCCTCTTTTACAAAGCTTGAAAAATGACAATCAGCAACTTCAATTTCATGCTCCTTATGTACATGAACTGAAAAATCGTTATAAAGTTCGAACATTGTTTGTCGAATCGCAAAATTTACCCATCATTGACATTCAATTGACCTTCAATGCAGGCTCAGCACGAGATGAAGAAGTCGCCTCTGGCTTATATGGTGTTGCCAACATGGCTGCGCAACTGCTTGATGAAGGCACCGAGGAATATACCGCTAACCAAATTGCCAGTGCTTTTGAAGCGGTTGGTGCTCAATTTAGTGTGAAAGCTTATCGTGATATGTTTATTGTAAAACTGCGGGTATTATCCGATCCCAAGAAGCTTGAGCCTGCATTAAGTATGCTGCTGGAAGTTTTAAATCATTCCACCTTTAAAAAATCCAGTATTCATTTAATGCTCACCAATACCCAAGTGGGTCAAAAGCAAGTTCAAGAAAACCCAAGCCGAATGATGAATATTCAATTTTACCGCGCCTTATATGGCAAACATCCCTATGCTGAACCCATTACGGGAACGCAGCGCAGTATTAGTAAAATTACGCCACCCGAACTCAAACAATTTAGCGACCAATTTTTAGTGGCACAAAATATGAATATAGCCATTACAGGTCAACTGAATTCCAAAGAAGCACTCAAGCTTTCTGAACGTATTACAAGTCATTTAAAACAAGGGGAAAAAGCAAAATCGCTCACTCAACCCATAGATAAATCTAGTTTTGACATTCGGCATATTACTTTTAATTCTAGCCAAGCCCATGTCATTATGGGGCATTTAGGCAGCACACGATTTGACTCAGACCGTTTAGCTTTAGAAGTTGCAAATCAAATGTTCGGAGGAACTGGCTTTAATTCGGTTTTAATGAAAGAATTGCGAGTCAAACGTGGTTATACCTATGGCGCTTATAGTTCATTTTCATTTAGCCAAGTCCCTGGAACTTTTAGTCTTAGTTACTCCACAAAACAAGACCAACTCCTTGACAGCATACAGGTGGCTCATCGGGCTTTAGTCGATTTTGTCAAACAACCGATTAATCAAAAACAATTACAAGAAACCAAAGCAGGGATGTTGCGCGCTTTCCCCAATAATTATAGTAGCAATGCCAATATTAATGCTCAACTAGGCTCAATGGGGTTTTACAACCAAACTGCTGACTATTTAAATGAATACCCGCGGTTATTAGAAAAACTGACTGCACAAGACGTACAAAATGCGATTCAAAAACATCTACACCCTGAACGACTTACAATTATCGTGGTGAATGACAAATTAGATAAAAAAGCATTAGAAATCATACTCAATCAAAATCTAGCACCTCAAGCACCGATACTTGCACCACCATCAATAGAGCAAATGCCTAAAACAATTATTACTCCACCTGCAAAGGAGGTAATTGATGTGCCTGCGTCATTTCCAAATGATGCGCCTGCATCAATTTAAAATATTGCCCGTAAGGAACCTGTTGCTGCTGCATCAGGGACAATGCCATTTGTTGAGTGTCTGGATAACTTGCTTGAGATGAAAGTTTAATTACATTTTCAAATTGCGTGAGTGAGATGGGACGTTGAAGGGCAATTAAAGCAAGCATTAATATAATCGCAATAATTGTCACGATGAGCACGTTATAAACATATTCAAGCTTTATATTAGATTTAAATTGAACAATTTTTTGTATAGCAATATGCATAGCCTACCTCGAACTAAAGGTAGTTTAGGGGGCTGTATTCAGAAGTACAAGCGGATTTGCTCAATTTCAATGCATTTGTAACAGAAATTGAGCAATCCTCATCAGCTTATGCAACAATATTTCTAATCACTGCAAAATAAAGAACCAATGCAATAATCCCTAATACAAGCATAATTGCAAAAGCACTCAGACCTTTTTCTGAATCTACGGAATGTAGCTCATCATCATCTGCTATGCGCCTTAACTCACCATTGTAAATGCTATAAAAGTCTTCACGTTGTTGTGGATCTAATTGGCGTGTAAAATCGTAAACTCTTTTTCGCTGTGCTAAACAATAGTCCCCTAAGTGAATTTCTTCATGAAAAATAGCTTCATCTAAATTTTTTCGATGTTGATGAGCCAGCTCAACAATTTGAGAACTTGTTGGAGGCAAATCAAAAGTCAAACCATCAAATGTTTTTGTCATGTTCTTCTCCTTATATATTTACAACTTCCAGTATATGTATATTAATAAAAATTCATTTTGTAGATTGTTTAATCATGTAAACTTGTTTTTATAACTACAACCCACATATATTATTTGACAATTCAAGTTTATTGTAATATTACTTTAACAAAGCTAAGTTAAATTAATATAAAGACAAATTGAACTGTCTTTTAGCAATCATAATTACAATAAGGAGTTTTATATGATTCATCAACTCTCTCACCAAGACTTAGAACATGTGTATGCAGATGCAGTAAACACTATTCAATCACAAATGAATTTTTCAGATGCGGTTCAACAGTTGGAAGAAGTCGCACGTGCTGGGCATGGTAAAGCAGCATTGTTCTTAGCAGAACTTTATTATCAAGGTTTTCGTGTAGAACGAGACTCACTCAAAGCACAATATTGGCAAAATTTAGCCACTATGCAAGCTTAATAAAACGTCACTAAGGTGGCGTTTTTTAAACCCTATTCTTTTTAAATACATATTTATTTACATTGTTTCTTAAAGCTTACACTGAACTTTCATCTAAATTTCTTACAATAGGGTCTGAATTCAATAGACGTTTTTAGCATGAAACAAATTAATTCATTACAACTTATTCCTAAAGATTTATTCTTTAAAATTACCATTTTAAAATCAATGATGTACTGTGGCGTACTTTGGGGTTTATATCACGAACAAGGTTGGGCAATGATGTCTGATCATCAAGATTTCATTTTTCCATTTTGGCTTAACAATGTCCAAGCACATAAATATGCACAACTACATTGGCCCAATTATACTCCCCGCAAAATCACCCCAAATGATTTCCAAGACTATCTACTTCCAACATTGACTCGTTTACACGTTACCCCTGCACTATGTAACGCTTCAAGCCAAAAATTTAAACTAACTACTCAACAGATGCGTCATTTCTTTTTCTCTGAGGCTTTAAAACCTGCTTAATTTTGTATTTAAGTCGTTAAAGTCAAATAAAGAGAAATGTAAAATAAAATTTCTGACTTGAAAAGTCTTTGCATTTTTCTTATTTCGCGCTAAGTTTAATGTCAAACAATAAACAACAAAGGGTGACTATAAATGACCAATGTAGCACAAGTTATTCAGAACAAAATTGAACAAAACATCTTTACGATTAGCCCTGAATCGACTGTACTTGAAGCAATTTCACTTATGGCGGATAAAGGCATTGGTGCACTCGTGGTCACTGATCAAGATAAAGTCGTGGGTATTCTTTCTGAACGTGATTACACACGTAAAGTCATACTCATGGAACGCACGTCTAAAGAGACCACTGTCAGTGAAATTATGACTGCGAAAGTGCTTACCGTCACCAAATCGAATAGTGTTGAAGATTGTTTAGACCTCATGACAGATCGCCATCTACGTCATCTACCCGTTGTTGAAAACGATAAACTGATTGGCTTAATCTCAATTGGTGACTTAGTCAAAGTCGTGATGGAAGACCAACGTAAATTAATTGATCAATTACAACAATATATTGCAAGTTAAGTTTTCAAAGCCAATAAAAAACCTCTCAATTGAGAGGTTTTTTACCCTTCTAAATCGCTCCTCAATAAAAGGATACTTTTGCTCATCTTTTTATAAAAATGGAGAGAAAGTCCTTCTGTTAAAAAGACGACTTTAGGGAGGTTTTATGATTAGTTTAAGCCTAATTTTTCGGCCACATAGTCAGCATCTTTATCCCCACGACCAGATAAGTTAACCACGATTTTTACATTTTTCGCCATTTTAGGTGCTTCACGGATAGCCCAAGCCACAGCATGAGAACTCTCGAGTGCGGGAACAATTCCTTCCACTCGTGACAATGTCATAAATGCATCTAAACATTCTTGGTCAGTTGCCGTTGAATATTCCACTCGACCTAAATCTTTAAGGAAACTATGTTGTGGCCCAACACCGGGGTAATCCAAACCAGATGCAATTGAGTGTACAGGTAAAGGCTCACCCTGCTCATCTTCAAGTACATAACAAGCCATGCCATGCAGCTGACTTGGTTTCCCCAAAGTCAACGTTGCTGAATGCATATTGGTATCTAAACCATGACCAGCAGGCTCAACCCCTACAAGTTTCACATCAGGTTCATTCAAGAATGCAGTGAATGCCCCCATCGCATTTGAACCACCACCTACGCATGCAACAATGTAAGCTGGGTTTGAACCAAAACGATCCTTGGTTTGAACTTTAATTTCGTCACCAATAATAGACTGAAAGTCACGAACCATTTTTGGAAATGGGTGTGGCCCCACCACTGAACCAATCGCATAAATAAAATTTTTCGGGTCTTTTAGATATTCATCAAACGCACTGTCTACAGCATCTTTTAATGTGGCGGTTCCACGTGTTACAGCAATCAGTTTGGCACCCAAAATTTTCATTTTAACGACATTTGGATGTTCTTTTTCAATATCCACTTGCCCCATATGAATTTCACATGGAATACCAACAAGTGCGCACGCTGTTGCTAAAGCAACGCCATGTTGACCAGCACCTGTTTCTGCAATCACTTTGCTTTTACCCATATATTTCGCAAGTAAAGCTTCACCTAAACAGTGATTAATTTTGTGCGCACCAGTGTGGTTTAAATCTTCACGTTTAAGATAAATTTGCGCCCCACCCAATTGGTCAGACAAACGCTTTGCATGAAACAATGGACTTGGACGACCAACATAATTGGCAAATAAATCAGCTAATTCATCTTTAAATTCAGCCGTATGACGAATTTGTTCATACGCAAGATTAATTTCATCCATTGCTTCTTTTAAATGAGGCGGAATAAATTGACCACCATATTGTCCAAAGAAACCCTCTTCGTTTGGTAATGGAATACCATTAATTTGATGATTCATTATCCCCCCTTACATTTAAAAGAACGTGTTCATTTCGACACGTTTAACGAGCTAAATATTTAGTCATATCCTCTACACCCTTTAAGGTCATCGGATACATATGATCTTCAAAAATCTGTTTAATTAAGCCAATGGTATGCGTGTAATGCCAATAACTGTCTTGTTCAGGATTGAGCCATGCTGTTTTTTCAAAATGCTGACGTAAACGCTGTAACCAAACATTGCCTGCTTCATCATTCATATATTCAACCGAACCACCAACCGATGCCAGCTCATAGGGTGCCATACTGGCATCCCCTACGACTATTACACGATAGTCACGACCATAGGTATTCAACAAATCCCATGTGTTCATACGCGTACTAGAACGGCGAATATTGTCCTTCCAAACATAGTCATATAGACAGTTATGGAAATAAAAATATTCCAAGGTTTTAAATTCAGTTTTTGCAGCACTAAATAGCTTTTCACATTGAGCAATGTGTGAATCCATTGACCCACCCACATCAAACAACATTAAAACTTTTACTCGGTTACGACGCTCAGGAACAAGCTGAACATCCAAAATGCCCTGCTTTGCTGTTTCGCGAATGGTGCCGTTAATATCCAGTTCTTCAGCAGCACCCTGACGCGCAAATTTACGTAAACGACGCAATACCATTTGCATTTGGCGAGTGCCTAAAATCTGCTCATCATCCAGATTCTGATATTTACGCTGTTCCCACACTTTAACCGCTGAGCGCTTACGACCCGGCCCACCAATACGCACACCTTCAGGATGATCACCAAAAGCACCAAATGGTGATGTACCACCCGTGCCTATCATCTTATTACCACCCTGATGCTTCTTGTGTTGCTCACGCAGACGTTCTTCCAACATCTTCATTAGCTCTTCAAGTGAGCCAGCTTTTTTAAGCTCTTCGCGCTGTTCAGGTGTGAGATGTTTTTCAAGCAGTTCAAGATCGAACCAATCTTTCGGCAATTTATCAACTTGATTGAGCAAATCATCCAAATCAAAAGTTGAAATACCCTCAAAATAATCTTTCATGGCGCGGTCGAACTTGTCAAAGAAACGCTCATCTTTAACCATAACCGTTTTTGCTAATTGATAGAATTCATCTTGATCCGCAAAAACCAAACCTTCACTTACGGCATGGTTTAAATCGATTAGTTCACGCGTTGATACAGGCACACCGTACTTTCTTAAGGTATAAAACAATCGTACGAACATCGCTAAACAAATCCTTTTAAATTCAAGGTAGTTATTAAAATATCTGCAACCTTGCTATACTTCTAAAATTTTATAAATCGCATATAATTGTTGATGCAAATCATTGTACTATTATGTTTGATTGTAAAAATGAAGTAAAGTTTAAGCATGGCCTCAATGGTCGTTCGTTTTATTTGCAAACAGAAAAATTTAAAGATTGATTAAATTTGATATGACCAATAAAAAATAAGTCTAAAGCTATGTCTTTTAAAACTGATTAGAACGATTAAATAACAAAAGCACTACAGCCCTGTAATTAAAAACTTAGAAATAAAAAAGCCCTACAAAATATATTCATCTCGTAGGGCCAACTCAGTTAACGACGTTTCGCCTCCCCCAAAGCTATTTTTTTTTCGTGACTTTTTGATATTCACGATAAGTTTCTTCAGCAAATTTGCGTAATGAATTACCAATTGCAGCATATTGATATTCATTTAAGTTCGCCAAGGAAGCACGAGCTGAAGGATGTGATACACCAAAACCAGAACCTGGCAATAAAACAACCCCAGTTTCATCTGCAACCCGGAATAATAATTCTGTTGGGTTTTTATTTTTTATAACCCAATCTGCAAATTCATCTCCATAAAGTATCCGTGAAGTATTTTCAAGATTGATCAATGTATAATAATCAACAGCATTAGGATCTTGGGGAACATCTACACCTAATTGTCGATATAGGGTTGCATCACGATCACGCACGACAGATTTAACGGCTTCTTTATAGTTTTGTCTTGAATCCATCATATTAAATAAAGCAAACAATACCATTTGAACCTGTTGTGGCGTTGAAAGTCCTGCGGTATGGTTCAAGGCTACATTACGACTATCCGCCACCAAACGATCAATAAATTTGATATTTGCAGGCTCTGTAGTCAATGACGAGTAGCGTTCTTCAAGTTCTTTTTTATCTTTCTTTGAAAGTGCCGCAATCTTGTGGTCGAGAATATTATTATTGGATAAAGCAATAACTCCAAGCCGCCAACCCGTAGCTCCAAAATATTTCGAAAATGAATAAACTAAAATTGTATTGTCTGGGCATATTGCGAAAAGAGATTTAAAATTATCAGCAAAAGTTCCATAAACATCATCGGTTAGAATAATTAAATCTGGACGTTTTTTCACAATATCCGCTAGAATTTCCAAGCCCTCATCACTCATTTTCACTGAAGGCGGATTACTTGGATTAACTAAAAAGAATGCTTTAATCGAAGGATCTTCAAGTTTACGAAGCTCCGATTCAGGATATTGCCATCCTAAATTTGCATCAGCCTGAATTAACACTTCTTCAAGTTGATAGTCATTCAATTTAGGAATTTCTAAATATGGGGTAAAAATTGGAGTACCTATCGCAATTCGATCTCCTTTTTCTATGATTTTATTTTCTTTCAAAGAGTTAAAAATATAGGCCATTGCAGCCGTTCCACCCTCGACAGCAAATAGGTCAAGGGATTCTTTTGCCATTCCCTGCACACCCATTTCTCGCAATACATATTCTTTTATAATCGTTTCACTAACACGAAGCATGCGGTCAGGTACTGGGTAGTTGCAACCTAAAACACCCTCAACCATTTCAAGTAAAAATGCATCAGGATCTAAACCCAATTGATCTCTAACATAGGAAATAGCTTTCCCCAAAAAGACCACGCCAGGTTTATCTCTATTTTCTAAGATAAAATGATCAAAGCGCGACTGTAATCCTTCAGAACGAGGAAAACCACCTAATCCCTCTGGCATATAAGAAAAAGAAAACTCTGATTCAGTCGCAGAAAATAGCCCTAATTGGAAAAAAGCACGACGAGGAACAGTGGCTAAAAAATTGGGATTTCCTCGACCTGCATTAAGCATCATACGATCAGTGCGGCTTTGTGCCAGCTCAATCAATTTATCTTTTAGCTCGAATGGGCTTAATTTTGAATATTTAGAGTAATCGACGTTTCCCATGGAAAGTCTCCTTCATTGTATTAAGTCATATTGATGTTTATTTTCATTTAAAAAGTATTATGCTAAGCCCACAATAAGTGGGCCGAGTAACGTCAAAGATACATTTGCTAATGCATAAGTAATTGCAAAGGGAACGGTTGGGATTGAATTTCCGGCTTTATCTAATACACCACCAAATGCTGGATTAGCACTACGAGCACCTGACAGTGCACCAGCCATAACAGCAACGTTGTCGTAACGCAGAACATAGCGTGCAAAAAGCATGGAAAGTAGCAATGGAACCAAGGTGACTACAACACCAATCATGAACAGAGAAAGCCCACTTTCCCTAATTGTTTGAATAGCTTGTAGTCCAGACTGAAGTCCTACTGCAGCCACAAATCCAGCCAAACCTAAGTCTTTCAGAAGTTGAGATGCAGCTGGAGGCATATTGCCATGTACTTGATTACGACTACGCAACCAACCAAATAACAACCCAGAAAGTAGTGCGCCGCCGCCTGCACCCAATGTGAGAGGCACTCCACCTATACGAATAACAAATAAACCGATAATTAAACCCACGACCAAACCTGCGCCATGGAAAACCCAATCTGTTTTTAAGCTCTCAGGTATTGCTTGCCCACCTTCTTTGATGAGCCGATTCAGATCATTCTGAGTACCATAAACAGTAATGACATCACCTTGCAGTAGAATAGTATCATCGCTTAATACGAGAGAATCTCCACCTCGTTTAATACCAAGTACATAAATACCATGCTTTAAATATAACGGCGTATTTGCTTTTACATCGCCTAAACTACGATTAATATATTTGGAATTTTTAAGAATTACATCTGTGGTATCCATCACCATTTCCATGCCTTGCGATGACTGAAGTTCAGCACCGATATAACTGGAAATAGCAACCACACCCGCACGACGCCCAACAACCAAGACAATATCATCCGTCTGTAATACCGTTTCAGGTGTCACATCCATCAATTGACCTTTTCTTTTCAAGCGCTCAATAGTGATATTGCTTGCTTCGGCTTCAATATCAAATACAGTTTTACCGTTAGCTTGTTCAATTTTATAAATTCGCCCAACAATCTCTGGGATTGCTAGCTCTTGTCCAGGTGCAAGCTCAAATGCTCCCTTTAAACGTTCAGATTGTGCCTTAATCGCATCATCTCGGATTTCACGTCCCATAAATCGAGGAAGAATATTGACACAAACAATAATCGCCCCAAGCGAACCAAAAATATAGGTAACTGCATAGCCAATAGCGACGTTGGCTTGCAAGCGCTGAATTTCTTCAAGAGGTAAATCAAGTCGGGATAATGCATCACCAGCAGTACCAATAATCGCAGATTGTGTCATTCCGCCTGCGGCCAAACCTGCAGCTAGACCCTTGTCTAGATGGAAGATCTTTGCCATGACCAAAACAGTAATTAAGCCACATACTGCCATAAAGGCAGCCAATAATATTTCTTTGATTGATTCTGGCCCTAAAGATTTAAAGAACTGAGGACCACTTTCAAAACCTACAGCATAAATAAAGAGTGCAAATAGAATTGCTTTAATACCATTATCAACAGGAACACCCAATAAACTTAAGACAACTGCGACAAGAAGAGAGCCAGCTACACCGCCAAACTGAAACTTTCCAAACTGAAACTGCCCTATCCAAAACCCAATTGCGAGAGATAAAAAAAGCAATATCTCGGGACTATGTTTTAATTCATTTTGCAACCATTCCATTATTTATCAACCTCTCATTATCTCTATTGGTAAATACAAGAGTTATGTGGAGTTATTCATTCTAGGATTAATACGCTAAATACATATAGGTATAATTTTAGAAAGCCAATGATTTTTCTTTTTCAATATTTTTTAAATTTTCAACTCATAACATTTATGACTTTTTAATATTAAATAGCAATTTTAAAATTATTAATTTTTGTAAAAGTTTAATTCTTAAAGGCAAAAAAGAGCTTTATTTTTGAAATCATAAATTGCAATATGGGTCTGGTCAGGATATTGAATTCACTACACTTTTTATCATGTTTAACTCAAAATAGAACTCGAGATAACCACTAAATCGCGCATATCATCACTTATTTTTTCAAATAAAAAAAGCTGCATCAGCAGCTTTAAATATTATGGTCAAAGTATAAAAATATCCACTAACGTCGCGACATGAAAGCGAGGCGCTCTAGTAATTGTACATCTTGCTCATTCTTAATTAATGCACCATATAAAGGTGGAATGGCTTTTGATTTATCATGATTACGCAGTACATCTTCAGGCATATCATCTGCCATCAGCAAACTTAGCCAATCAATCAATTCAGAAGTTGATGGTGGTTTTTTTAATCCCGAAACCTGACGAAGTTTAAAGAAAACTTGTAAAGCTTGATTCACCAAAGTTGCCGAAATTTTAGGAAAATGCACATCAATAATTTCACGCATTGTGCTTTCATCTGGGAATTCAATATAGTGAAAGAAACAACGACGCAAGAAAGCATCGGGTAATTCTTTTTCATTATTCGAGGTAATAATTACAATCGGACGTTGAGCCGCAGTAATGGTTTCCCCTGTCTCATACACAAAAAACGACATTTTATCGAGTTCGTGTAAAAGGTCATTTGGGAACTCAATATCTGCTTTATCAATTTCATCAATCAGCAATACACAGCGTTCTTCACTGGTAAAAGCTTCCCACAATTTACCAGGTTTAATATAGTTTTTAATATCATGCACACGGTCATCACCCAACTGACTATCGCGCAAACGCGAAACCGCATCATACTCATACAAACCTTGCTGCGCTTTAGTGGTAGATTTAATGTGCCAAGTCATGAGTTTCAAACCTAGACTTTGTGCCACTTGCTCTGCAAGTAATGTTTTACCTGTACCTGGCTCACCCTTCACTAGCAGAGGTTTTTGCAATGCACGTGCAGCTTTGACAGCTAATTTTAGACTTTCAGTGGCGATATACTGATCTGTACCGACAAATTGTTGAGTATCAACAGACATGATTTAACCTTATTGTTTTACTTAAAGTGGTGAACTATTTTTGTTTACTACAAACTTTGCTTTTTTGGCTGTGTATTGGGACCATAAATAGCCAACCACTAAACCAAGCCCAACAACAAATAAAATGAGTGATGCATTTGACCACACCAAAGCATTTTCTTTGGTCAAAACACCAAATAACAAACCAAAAATTGCTGGAGCGATGGAAGCATTATTACCTTCAGAAACTGTCGGGGTGAGTAAAATCGCGAATCCCATAATCCACGTTATACCACCAAAAGGTTTAGGCAAGCGTTTTGCAATCGCATACCATGACCAAAGCATAATGACACTTCCTAACAAATAAACTGTTATAGCAATGCTATCTTCAGGAATTGAATCTAGTAGTGCAAGAAAACTATTCATCGTGAACTCCAACTCCTGAATCGACTTTAAGCACCGCGCAAACCTTCTGGCGCAACTGCATTCGGATTGATTAATCCTTCTGGAGGAACCTGAATAAAGAAGCCTTTATTTTGAATTGAATCCATCACATGCAAAACATTCACACGGGCTAATGTGCGCTCTTCAGATAACTCTAAATTCATGACAAAAGTTACGCGACCAAATGCTGTGCGCATCGCTTCAGGTAAAATTTCAAGCGGACTAGCTGCTTCAGCTTCATTTTCAGTTGGCTCAGGACGGGCAATATAAAGATACATTTCAGCTTTTTTGCTAGATTTGAAAATTGAACAATGCATAGTTGAAACAGTACTCATTAAACTTGGCTCAAGCATACAACAAAAAAAAGACGGATACATTAGTGATTATTAACGCATCGGTCTTGATTTTGTATAAATGATAATTCTTTAAGCAATCTGGCTAAAGATTATTCCATCACCTTCATTTGAGTCGATAGATAGTTTTCATCGGCATGCAAAACATCAATCAATGGTTTCGTTAACAAATCATAACGCCAACCTAAGAGGTAAGCAGGTAAATCTTGCTCATCATTATGAAAGACCACATGCTGATACAATGCATTGAGCCATTTTTTACGCATCAACACTTCTTTAGGTATGGTGGTTTCATTCACCACAGCTTGAATAACAGCATCGACCTTTTCACCAATATCTTTTGATGAATGACGAATTGGACGTGCCATACGAAGTGGCCATTCTGCCTGTTCTGGCAAAAACTTAAGTAAATCTAAAATGGTTTTACCATGATCACGCACAATATTTTGACGAATATCTCGAATGCCTGATAACTGGAAGTGATTGCATGGATTTTTTTCGACCAAGTCAATCATGGTTGAACTTTTCAGAATAAAACTACGTGGATAATTCAACGCTTTTACGATCTGTTCACGCCACGCAGCTAATTGTTGTAACTGCATCAATTGACGGCGTGAATGACGATAATTCCCAATATCATGGTAAAGCCGTTCTAACGGCGTTTCTTGACCAATTTCATAAGTCAAATGACGGCAATCTTCGAGTGCAAAATCAAGTAAATATTTATCAGTTAATTCATTTTGAATCTTATTGGACAAATTCATCAAATACAGTACATCATTGGCTGCATAAGCGAGTTGTTCTGGACTCAGCGGACGTGCTAACCAATCAGATCTCGTCTGATCTTTATCAATATCAACATTCAGCATTTGTTTTAATGCATTTTGATAGCTCACTTGCAATCCATGTCCCAAAAAAGACATTCCGACTTGAGTATCAAAAACATTGGTTAAAGTTTTTTGCTGTGCATAATGATAAATTAAATCGATGTCTTCACTACAGGCATGAAATATATTTTGCTGTGCTTGAAATAATTTTTCCCAGAATATAGACAAATCTAAACTTGCCCCATCAAGTAAAAAAACTTGATCTGCAACATTAATTTGAAATACACCCAATTTAGGCCATAGGGTATCTACTTTGATGAATTCTGTGTCTAATCCATAAATGGACGTTTGACTCATCAAATGTAAAATATTTTCTAAGTCTGGTTGTTGCTGAATGAATTGAAACATATTACTGAGTCTAAAATCAGATTCTCTTTAAAAGCATATTAACCTATATATAACATTTAGATATAACAAATTTTACTTCTATAGCATCTATTCACTGTGTTTTTGGCATTTAAATGAAAATACAATGAGTTTTTATATCTTTTTTATATAAGTTTAAACGTGATTAATACACCTTTTACCCATCTTTCATTATTACATAATGAATAAAATAAAGAACATTGCACTTATTTCATTCGCATTCGATTATGTACAGCTTGGCTTAGAGTATGACTATCCACATATTCAAGTTCTCCCCCTTGAGGAACCCCTTGAGCGATTCGCGTCATTTGCACAGGTAAATGCTTGGTGGCTTCAACCAAGTAATGGGCTGTTGCCTGACCTTCTACTGTCGCATTGGTTGCTAAAATCACTTCTGCAACTTTACCTTCATTGAGTCGCTGCACCAAATATGGAATGCCAATCTCTTCAGGGCCAATACCATCAAGCGGTGACAAATGTCCACCTAATACATGATATTTACCACGAAAACTACCACTTTGTTCAATCGCCATCACGTCCGCAGGTGATTCAACTACACATAAAATTTGATCATCACGTTCATGTGAAAGACAAATATCACAAATTTCATTTTCAGTCAGCGAATGGCAAACGCTACATTCATGAATATAGGTCGTTGCTTCATTTAAAGCATGTGCTAACCCTATCGCACCTTCTCTATTTTTCATGATCAGGTGTAATGCCATACGCTGAGCCGATTTCGGCCCAACGCTTGGCAATATACGTAAAGCTTGCACCAGTTGATCAAATCGATCACTAAACACTAAACGTATTCCTTAAAATAAACCTGCAAGACCTGGTGGTAAGCCCATACCAGAGTTAGCAGCTTTCATTCTTTCTTCAGAAACCGCTTCAGCTTGACGCGCAGCATCATTCATTGCAGCCGCGATTAAGTCTTCAATCATATCGGCATCATCTTGAAGCAGTTCAGGACTAATTTCGATACGCTTTACCACATTACGGCACGTCATAGTAACTTTAACCAAACCACCGCCTGCTTCCGCATGCACTTCAGTTTGAGCAAGTTCTTCTTTTGCCTTTTTCATGTTGACTTCAACATCTTTTTGCATACGCTGAGCTTGTTGCATTAACATATTAATGTTCATAAAAATCTCCGAACAAATAAATTCTAAATCAATATCTATAAATTAAATTAAGTCTAAACCACGACTAATATCGCGGATAATATCATCAATATCTTCCAAACCAACAGAGACGCGAATTAAACCTTCACAAATACCCGCTGCTTCTTTGGCATCGGCTGAGAGTTTACCGTGAGTTGTGGTCGCTGGGTGAGTAATTGTTGATTTTGCATCACCTAAATTACCCGTAATTGAAATAAATTGGGTATTGTCGATGACTTTCCAAGCCCCTTCACGACCACCTTTGACTTCAAATGATACAATACCGCCAAAACCTGTTTGTTGTTTCGCAGCAAGCTCATGTCCAACATGTGCTGGTAAACCTGCATAGTAAACTTTTTCAACGTTCGCATGCGTATCTAAGAATTCAGCAAGTTTTTTCGCACCTTCAGAGTGTGCTTTCATACGTAAACGTAACGTTTCTAAACCTTTTAAGAATACCCAAGCATTAAATGGACTCATTGAAGGGCCAGTGGTACGCACATAACCAAATACATCTTCAAGCAGTTGGTGATTCCCTACTACAGCACCACCTAAAGCACGACCTTGACCATCGAGATATTTGGTTGCTGAATAAACCACTAAATCTGCACCAAATTTAATCGGTTGTTGCAAAACTGGTGTACAGAAACTGTTATCAATCGCCAACAATGCACCATTGGCATGTGCAATATCAGCCAAAGCCTGAATATCTGCAATTTCAGACAGTGGATTAGATGGAGATTCAACAAACAGTAACTTGGTTTCAGGCTTAATGGCATTTTTCCATGCCGCTAAATCTGTCAAATCAACAAAATCAACACTTACACCAAATTTAGCCACGTATTTTTCAAATAAAGATACAGTTGAACCAAACACAGCACGTGAACAAATAACATGATCACCCAATTTTAGATACGACATTGCAACAGCCATAATTGCAGCCATACCCGTACTTGTTGCAACAGCCCGTTCAGCCCCTTCTAAAGCAGCTAAACGCTTTTCAAACATGGCGACAGTTGGATTGGTAAAGCGTGAATAAATATTTCCCGGTTCTTGACCTGAAAATTTAGCTGCCGCCTCTGCTGCATTTTCATAAACAAAAGATGAAGTGAGGAAAATTGGCTCACCATGCTCACCTTCAAAACTACGTGTATGACCTGTACGAATGGCTAAAGTGTCTAATTGGTATTCAATGTCGTCTTGCTGGCTCATCTTTATTACCCAGTCCTGAATTGCCGTTGCGAATAATTGCCAACATTTTGAGCGTCTATGGTATTTAAGGTCAAGGTATAATGCATAAATATCGCCTACACTTCGATCAATCCACTCATGGGCGAGTACAAGCAGCCATGCTTCACGTTAAAAATAAACTAAAAAACTTATCAACTCGTTTGTTTGATTCAAGCTCGCTGGTTTTATCACAAACAACGGCGTATGACGTTATTGCCGAATATAAACAAACGCGTATTCGTTATTACGCATCGCCCAATAAACAATATAAAGAACCGCTGGTCTTTGTTGCCCCGCTTGCAATCAACATGGCCATTTATGACCTCTACCCTTATCGCTCATTGGTCAAACATTTTCAGCATAGTGGTTTTGATGTCTATTTGGTGCAATGGGGACAATATAACTATAAAGATCGTTTTTTAAATTTTATGTCTTTTATTGATGATGCCATTCCCCATTGTATCGAGCAGATTCGTAAGCACTCAAATAGTGAAGAAATCTCATTACATGGTTGGAGCATGGCAGGTATTTTCGTGGTGCTCTATTGTGCTTTGCGGCAACCCAATTTTGTCAAAAATTTGATCGTACTGGGTAGTCCTGTAGATAGTTATGCCTCTGGTCGTACCGGTAAACTTTTTCAAAAGGTGAATCAACTTATTGCTAAAAATAAAACACTACAAAATAAAATTTATTCTGAAGCTGTGCCAAAAAGCTTTATCCACACCTCGGGCTTACTCAATGCGATTGGATTTAAAATCATTGATCCCAAAGGCTGGTTTCATAGCCAAAAGCGGCTTTTTTTGAATTTAGATAACACCCAAGCCTTGTACGAACATGCCACCATGGGGAATTTTCTCAACAAAATGATTGATTATCCTGGTGGCATCAATCAAGACATGATTTTTAATGTTTGGCTACAAAATCCACTAAAAAATGGCGTTATACAATTACAAGATAAGAATATCGAATTAAAAAATATTCAATGCGCTTTATTGATTGGCGCAGGTCGTAGCGATCAGATCGTATCAGCAGAGGCTGTTAAGCCTTTAATTGAATTGACAAATAGCCAAGATGTCACGTTTACTCTTATCCCCGGTGGGCATTTAGGCCTAATGTCGAGCCAATCAAGTGCAAATGAGTTCTGGCCATTGATGACCACTTGGCTAAAACAGAGATCGAGCAAAATATAAAGGATATACCATGATTCAGTCAGTTGCATTTATCGGCCTAGGTGCTATGGGTTACCGCATGGCGGCACATTTACCTCAACATTTTGATACGGTATATGTATGGAATCGGAATTTTGAAAAAGCCAAGCAACATGCAACTGAATATGGCACCCAAGCCGTAGAACTTGAGCAAGCCGTTCAAGCCGATGTTATTTTTTCTTGCTTACCGACCAGCAAAGACGTTGAAGAACTGATTGCCACTGTCAAAATCAAATCAGGTTCCATCTGGGTCGACTGCACCAGTGGTGTACCTGAATCTGCCAAAAATCTAGCAACACAATTAAAATTACACAATATCGACTTTCTTGATGCACCTGTTAGTGGGCAAACCATTGGTGCAGAAACAGCAACTTTAACGGTTATGGTTGGTGGCGAATCGGCTGCTTTTGAAAAAGCTCTACCTGCGATGCAAGCTTTTGGTAAACTGATTAAACATGTGGGGGGTTCTGGTGCAGGGTTTTCAGTTAAAGCTGTAAATAACATGCTTTTGGCCGTAAATTTGTGTTCTGTTGCAGAAGGCTTTACTGCCCTCAAAGCCCACGGTGTCAACCTGCATGAAGCCCTTGATTGTATTAATGCCTCAAGCGGAAAAAGTGGTGTGACCGAAACAGTTTTACCGCAACGCATTTTAAACCGTAGTTTTCCACTGACCTTTGCGCTGCCATTATTAGCCAAAGATACAGGTATTGCATTAGACTTGGTTCGTGAAGCGAAGCTCTCTGCGCCTGTCATTGCTTTAACTCAAAGTTTAATTCAAGCTTCTAGCGATTTATCAGAAAAAGACAGTGACTTTTCCAGTGCTGTAAAAATGTATGAATCATGGAGTAAAATTACACTTGAGTAATAACTCGCCATTGAATAATGATAACTAAACCTAATATTGTGATGATGTGCTTTACACAATGTTAAACCTGAGGAAACTCTCATGACTAAGTTTACAGTTGCAATGTTTGCAAGCCTTGCAACCTTCATCGGGGCAAATACCTTTGCAGCAAGTGCCGAGCAAGAGTGTCAACAATTGAAAAATGACCATGATGTCATTTATGCATCTAAAGGTTTCTGCTTTAAAGATCCGGAAGCTAAGGCGAGGTTTGGCAATAATGATAATTGCTATACAACTAAACCAAAATTTTCAGAAAAAGAGCAACAACGACTTGACGCCATCAAAGATCGTCAGAAAGAATTGAACTGTAAATAATTACAGCAGACAATTACTTTTAAGGATTAGACATGCTTTACGATGATCAAAATATTTTTGCACGCATTATCCGCAATGAACTTCCTGCCATTAAAGTTTATGAAGATGATCAAGTTGTTGCGTTTATGGACATCATGCCACAAGCTGAAGGCCATACGTTGGTTATCCCTAAAACGCCAGCTGTAACACTGCTTGACCTCGCACCAGAAGCTGCTGCTTACACCATTCAAATTGTGCAAAAAATTGCACAAGCTATGGAAAAAGCATTGGATATCAAAGGTGTTGTCCTCATGCAACTTTCAGGTGCCGCAGCAGGTCAAACCGTACCGCATGTGCATTTCCACTTAATTCCAACGTCAGTACATGAATTAGGTAAACATGCTTTACACATGGGTGATCAAGAAAAAATTAAGGTCTTGGCTGAAAAAATTAAAGCCGCACTTTAATTTAAATCATCTAAAATAAAATGGAGTTTAGGCTCCATTTTTTATAAGTCCATAATAATAAAAAATATTAGATCCAAATAAAAAAACCTTAATACGTCACCAAACTGTCATTTTTTCTTCACCGCACTGTCATATCCATTACAGATACTGCTTAGCAAGTTGGTTAGCTTCTGTAACTTTTTGTACTTAAGCAAACTAAAAAAAGAGTCAAGCAAGGCTATCGCCATTAAGAACAGTGTTTTGGAGAAATCTCAATGAAAAAATTGCTTCTCGCTGCAGCAGTTACAACTTTAAGCTTAAGTGCAGCGCAAGCAGCACCAACTTTGTACGGTAAAGTGAATGTAAGTGTCGACAGCTACGATGATGGAAAAGATGACAAAGTAGAAGTCAATTCAAATGCTTCACGCCTTGGTGTTAAAGGGGAAGAGAAACTAACTGAGAAACTCTCAGCAGTTTACCAAGCTGAATGGGAAATTGATGTAGATGGCGGTGATGACGTATTTAAAAAACGTAATATTTTCGCTGGTTTAAAGTGGGCTAATCTAGGAACCTTAAAAGCAGGTATCATGGATACACCATTTAAAGATGCTGCTAATGGATACCGTGACGTATTTAATGACTATGCACATGCCGACATCAAAGAAATGATGTATGGTGAAGAACGTGTAGAAAATGTCATTGGGATTGAAACCGATCCTAAACTGATGGGTGGATTAGTATTTGCTCTTCAAGCTCAACAAGGTGAATCTACCAGCAGTACAGTAACTTATACTGACGGTGCTCGTGACAGCATTGGCGATGGTATCTCCACTTCACTTTCATATGCCAATAAAGACCTCGGCTTAGAAGGTGTTATTTCAGGAAACTTCAAATCTATAGGTGACTTCGCGGCTGTTGGCATTTCAAATGCTCCTGCTGACGCAATCCGTGTAGGTGCTTCTTTCGACCTAGGTAAAATTGGTGCGACAGGCTTATTTTTAGGTGCGATGTGGCAAACTGCTGAAGTCTCTGATTATTTAGGTACTGAAACCTATCGTAATGTAGAAGAAAATGCATGGTTAATTTCAGCAACGTACAAGCTTGGAAATACACCTTGGTCTTTTAAAGCTCAATATCAAGAAGCTGACACTGACTGGACTACAGCTACAGTAACGGGCGATACCTCTGCAAAACAATGGGGTATTGGTGCAGATTATAAATTAAACAGCCAAACAAAATTATTCGCGAGTGCAGTACAACGCGAGTGGGACAACAAACGTACAAGCGCTGGAGCTGCTGCTGCAATTCCAAATGCTGACGAAAATGTTTATGGTTTAGGCATGGAAATCAAATTCTAAGTTCAAATGAATTAAAAAAGACCACCTAAAAGGTGGTCTTTTTTATTTCACAAAATCACACCAAATGCCGCAAAAAATCGACTGTTTTAAAAATATCTCCATCATTATTGTTATGCTTAAATGCAAAATTCTAATTAAAATAAAAATCAATCTCATTTGATAAACATTATCTTAAATACCAGTTTTTAATAATACACAACTGTTTTAGTCAACTTTAAAATAATACTAAAGCATTTTCGTTGGTTTTACAAAAAACCAATACAAAGCATTTTACTCAACTTTAAAATCCTGAAATATTAGTTTAATTTTTGTTTAACCTGTTTTTTAAGTTGTTGTTTAAATTAAGTTAAATAATATATTTTTATTTTAAGTGTTCCAGCTATTTATTTTTATTATTGTTTTGTTAATAATAGATCTTATGTTTCAAAATAGGCTTATGTAGATGAGCTTAATCCCCAAAGATTTCAATCAAAAATTAGTGCGAGAAATCACGATCATATTAATAATTAAGATCGTTCTCTTACTAACAATCAAACATATCTGGTTCGATGCTCCGACCATTCCTAAAAATTTTGACAATCAAGTTGCCGAGCATATTGCTGGCAGCCCTTCCCAAATCAAGGAGACACGTTGATGATTTCTGAAAGCGTGGTCGATCTTTCGCGGTTCCAATTTGCGATGACCGCGATGTATCATTTTATTTTTGTTCCACTGACTTTAGGTCTGGCTTTTATTCTTGCCATTATGGAAACCACGTATGTGATTTCTGGTAAAGAAATTTATAGAGACATGACTAAATTTTGGGGAAAACTCTTCGGTATTAACTTCGCTTTAGGGGTTACCACTGGCTTAACCATGGAATTCCAGTTTGGTACAAACTGGGCATATTATTCACATTATGTGGGTGATATTTTTGGTGCTCCACTTGCAATTGAAGGCCTGATGGCATTCTTTTTGGAGTCCACTTTTATTGGTTTATTCTTCTTCGGATGGGATCGACTTTCTAAAGCTCAACATTTAGCGGTCACTTGGCTGGTTGCTATTGGCTCCAATCTGTCTGCACTATGGATTTTAGTCGCCAATGGTTGGATGCAGAATCCAGTCGGTTCAGCATTTAACTATCAAACCATGCGTATGGAGTTAGTTGACTTTGGTGCCTTGATTTTTAACCCAGTCGCTCAAGTTAAGTTTGTACATACCGTTTCAGCGGGTTATGTAACGGGTGCTATTTTTGTACTTGCGATTTCAAGTTTCTACTTATTGAAAAAACGTGATTTACCTTTTGCCCGTCGTTCATTCGCAATTGCGGCGATCTTTGGTCTAGCATCTACACTATCGGTGATTCTACTAGGTGACGAGTCTGGTTATGAGATCGGTGATGTGCAAAAAACTAAACTTGCAGCAATTGAAGCGGAATGGGATACCCATCCTGCACCAGCACCATTTACTTTATTTGGTATTCCAAATAAAGAAACCATGACTACGGACTATGCAGTCAAAATCCCTTATCTCATGGGAATTATCGCAACTCGTTCTACAACAAAAGAAGTAACGGGCATCAAAGACCTCGTTATTCAGCATGAAGCACGTATCCGTAATGGTATGGTTGCTTATGCACAATTAGAAAAACTTCGTGCCGGTGATCAATCAGCGGAACTAAAAACAGCATTTGAACAATCTCAAAAAGACTTAGGCTATGGCTTACTTCTTAAAAAATACACACCAAATGTGGTTGATGCGACTGAAGCAAATATTAAAGCAGCCGCTTTAGACACCATTCCACATGTTCCAAGTTTATTCTGGGCTTTCCGTGCCATGGTGGCCTCTGGTTTCTTAATGTTGTTGTTATTTGCCCTTGCAACTTTTGCTGTAGCAAAACGCAATGCAGAAAGCAAACCGTGGTTACTTAAATTCGCTCTATTTGCTCTCCCTTTACCATGGGTTGCAGCGCAAACGGGTTGGTATGTTGCTGAAGTAGGTCGTCAACCTTGGACGATTGGTGAAGTTTTACCTACACATCTCTCAACTTCTTCATTAAGTACTGGCGATGTTTGGGGTTCAATCATTGCACTTGCAGCATTCTATACAGTACTTCTTATTATTGAGATGTACTTGATGATCAAATTCTCTCGTTTAGGTCCAAGTTCGTTACACACAGGTAAATATCATTTCGAGAAATTAGCAGCAAAAGATAATGCAAATCACGCTAAAGTTGAGGAGCCTCAATCATGATCGAATATGAACTTCTCAAAATCATCTGGTGGGTATTGGTTGGTGTCTTACTGATTGGTTTTGCACTTACAGATGGTTTTGATATGGGCTCAATGGCACTCATGCCATTTGTAGGAAAAACAGATGATGAACGTCGTGCTGCAATCAATACGATTGCACCACACTGGGAAGGCAACCAAGTTTGGTTCGTGACCGCTGGTGGAGCACTATTTGCTGCTTGGCCAATGGTTTATGCCACTGCTTTCTCGGGCATGTACTGGGCACTATTACTGGTCTTATTTGCTTTATTTTTAAGACCTGTAGGCTTTGATTACCGCTCTAAACTGCAAAATACACAATGGCGTACGTCTTGGGATTGGGGTTTAGCTGTTGGTGGTGCAGTTCCTGCTTTAGTGTTTGGTGTCGCGTTTGGCAACATGTTCCTTGGCGTACCTTTTACATTAGATGAAACCGTCCGTTCAACCTACACAGGCAGCTTCTTTGCCCTACTCAATCCATTTGCTCTAGTTTGTGGTTTAGTCAGCTTATCTATGCTGTGTGCGCATGGTGGTGCATGGCTCATGCTTCGTACCGATGGTGTTTTGCGTCAACGCTCTGCAAAAGCAACTCAAATTATGGGCATCGTATACTTAGTTTGCTTCTTAGGCGCAGGTGCATGGTTATACTTCGGTGGTATTGAAGGCTATACATTAGTACAACCTTTTGATACCAATGGTGTAGCCAACCCATTAGCAAAAGAAGTACTCACCAATGGCAACCACGGTTGGATGAACAACTATTCAACCTATCCAATCACTATGCTTGCTCCAATTGCTGCAGTTTTGGGTGGATTACTGATTGTCTTGGCTGCTGGTAAAAATAAAGCGGGTCTTAGCTTTACAGGCTCCACTTTAGCCGTAACAGGTTCCATCTTAACGGCTGGTTTTGCACTATTCCCATTCCTCATGCCATCAAGCATTAATCCAACCGTAAGTTTGACCATGTGGGATGCTGTTTCAAGTCAAAATACACTTACTGTGATGACTGTTGTCGCGGGTATTTTTGTCCCACTCATTATAGTTTACACCACTTGGTGCTACTATAAGATGTGGGGTGTCATTACCAATAAACACGTTCAAGATAACTCACACAGCCTTTATTAAGGTTGTGTCTACAAGAAATAAGGAGAATAGTTATGTGGTATTTCGCTTGGATTCTTGGCATCTTGATGGCGTGTTTTGCAGGTGTACTCAGTGCTCTTTACATTGAACACAATCAAGATTTAGATGAGGAATAGAAAATGACGGAAGTGGCAGTGACAACAACAGAAAAAAAGCCGAATAAATTTGCAATGGCCCTCTCATTTTTGTTGGCATTGCCTCTTGCTGCTATTTTACTCATCCATCCTGCTGCAATGCTGGATGCCAATGGTGAATACAGCCATCGTGCCATGATGTTTATTATGATTGGTATTTCAGGTGGTTTTATTCACGGTGTCGGTTTTATTCCAAAGTTTTGGTTATGGAAATGGTTATTTAGCCCTTTCATTGCATGGCCACTCATGCTTTGGGGCTACTACACTTGGCTCCTCGCTTAAAATCAAAAAGCCCTTAATTTATTAAGGGCTTTTTTAACACGATTATTGCTTCATTAACGGTGACTATGAATCGACATCACAATCCCCATACTGGCAAGCATGGAAATTACAGCGGTTCCACCATAACTCATCAATGGTAATGGATCACCTGTCACAGGAAGAATACCACTCACCATTCCTGAACTTAAGAACACAAAAAAGAAGAAAGTCAGCCCAATCGCACCCGCAAATAAACGCCCAAAGTTATGAAAGCTATTCATTCCGATCATTAAACAACGAATAATAATGGCAGCAAATAAACTAATTAACAGAAACACCCCAATAAAACCGAACTCTTCTGCATAAGTCGACATAATAAAATCGGTATGATGTTCAGGCAAGTAACCTAAGTGTGATTGCGTTCCCTCAAGGTAGCCTTTACCTGTTAAGCCGCCAGAGCCAATTGCAATTTTGGATTGAATAATATTCCAACCTGCCCCCAAAGCATCAGATTCTGGGTCAAACAAAGTCAACACACGCTTTTTTTGATACTCTTGCAACACAAACATCCAAAGTGCAGGTGCTGCAACCGCAAATGCCGAAAGCGCACCCACAATCAATTTCCAAGACATACCACTTAAAAATAAAACAAAGATGCCCGGAATGATCAAACCAATATTCAAGTCAGGCTGCAAAGCTACCAATACAAAAGGAATGATCATCAGCACTAAAGCGATAATAATATCTAAGAACTTAGGTGGAAATGGACGACGCGAAAAATACCATGCCATCATCAAAGGCATTGCAAACTTCATAAATTCACTGGGTTGCATGCTGCCAATTCCCGGTAGACTAATCCACCTTTTTGCCCCCATACGAGTTTCACCAATGACCAGTACCATCACCAGCATAAAAAGGGCAAATATATAAAAATAAGGGCTAACCGCTTGATAAACTTTTGGTGGAATTTGCGCGCAGATAAACAGGGCGATGAAACCAACACCAAAACTAATGGCTTGACGAAGAACCATTTGTGAATCTTGAGCTGATGCACTATAAATAACCATCAAACCCAAGGCCGCATTCAGAACTAAAAAGCATAATAACCAAGGGTCTAAATGCCATTTTTTCCATTTAGATGAATCATTTTTAATGCTTCTACCATCACGTAAAGAGTGACGTAAAAAACGATACTGAGGTGATGGTATCATTTGAAATATTTGAATGTGTAGATGAGATGGCAAAGTATAAATTTAAAGCCCCAGAGATAATACATCTGGCGCCATTTTTTATTTTATTTTTGTGAAGCTAAAATTAATTTAGCCAGTTCTAAATCATCAGCATAAGTAATTTTAATATTATCTGAACGACCTTGTACCACTTTCACCGTTTCACCTATATGCTCTAAAGCACTGGCTTCATCCGTAATCGTAATACCATCCTGCAATGCTTTCTCAATGGCATACTTCAACATGCCTAACTTTGAAAGTTGCGGAGTCTGTGCTTGCCATAAATGATCGCGACTCACAGTCGTATCAATATTATCGTGCTGTGCCACAAATTTTAAAGTATCACGGACTGGAATGGCTAAAATTGCACTACAATCCTCTTGAATAGCCGTATGCACCAAACGATTCAAACACTCTTGAGTAACGCATGGACGTGCAGCATCATGTACAAAAACCAAATCATCAGCTGAAGCTATTCGACTCAAATAAGTCAATGCATTCAGCACAGAATGAACACGCTCTGCACCGCCCACACAAAAATGAGCTTTATCCAACTGAACAAAATTTAATGTTTTAGCAACTGAATCATCTTCACTTATCGCCAACACATAACCCAATATAGGCAATTGATTCAAACGACTCACAGTATGTTCTAATACAGTCTGACCTTGAATCATTTGATACTGTTTAAGTTCAGTTTTAGAAAAACGACTTCCAGAACCTGCAGCAGGAATAACCGCCCAAATTTTATGGCGCATTTACAGGCACTTCTTCTTGGCCATCTTCATTGGTTCTTAAATCTATTTTTGCATTTGGATCAATATAAATCGGCTTATACTGCGTTCCAATCATGCTCATTTGCACAAACGTTTCATTTGGCTTAACCAAACCTAAATCTAAACGTGCATGCTCTTCAATCGCTTCAATACCATTTTTTAAATCATACACTTCAGCAGCCAGAACACGATTACGTTCTTTTAATTCCGTATTTATTTCTGTTTGTTGTTGAATTTTTTGGGCTAATTTTTGATGATCATGATAACCACCTTCGCCAAACCAGAATAAGTACTGAAACCCTGCGATCAAAATGATCGCAAGGCCCAATAATACTTTACTCGCAGCGGAGTTAAATATACTTAACATAAATAGCATTCAGTCGCTTAGTTCAAACCTTTGAATTCAGCTTTACCGCGATATGCTGCATGAGTCAACTCTTCAATACGAAGTAATTGGTTATATTTTGCAACACGATCAGAACGGCACAGTGAACCTGTCTTGATTTGACCAGCCGCAGTACCCACAGCAAGATCTGCAATCGTAGAATCTTCAGTTTCGCCTGAACGGTGTGAAATTACTGTAGAGTAACCATTTGCTTTCGCAAGATAAATTGCATCTAAAGTTTCGGTCAACGTACCAATTTGGTTGTATTTGATTAAAATAGAGTTACCTACTTTCTCATTAATACCACGCTGAAGGATTTTTGGGTTTGTAACGAACAAGTCATCACCCACCAACTGGATTTTGTCACCAAGGATAGATGTCAAGTAAGACCAACCTTCCCAATCCGACTCATCCAAACCATCTTCAATTGAGATAATTGGATATTGGTTTACAAGACCCGCTAAATAGTCAGAGAACTGGTTGCTTGTGAATGCTTTATTGCCTTCACCTGCAAGGATGTATTGACCATTTTTGTAGAATTCTGAAGATGCACAGTCAAGCGCAAGCATAATGTCAGAACCAGCTTTGTAACCTGTTTGACCAATAGCTTCAAGAATAACAGTGATTGCTTCTTCGTTTGAACGCAAGTTCGGTGCAAAACCACCTTCATCACCTACAGCAGTGTTTAAACCTTTTTTGTTTAAAACTGATTTTAGAGAATGGAAGATTTCAGCACCCGCACGTAATGCTTCAGAGAATGAAGTAAAGCCTACTGGCTCAATCATAAACTCTTGAATATCAACATTATTATCTGCATGTGAACCACCATTGATGATGTTCATCATTGGTACAGGCATAGTCAAAATCGTTTGACCACGTAAGTCCGCGATATATTGGAACAAAGGAATTTTCTTTTCGTCAGCCGCAGCACGCGCAACAGCTAAAGAAACAGCTAAAGTTGCATTTGCACCCAATTTTTCTTTGTTTTCAGTACCATCAAGATCAATCATCTTTTGGTCGATTTCTTTTTGCTCAAATACAGAAGTACCGATTAAAAGATCACGAATCAACGTATTTACGTTGTTTACTGCAGTGCGAACACCTTTACCTAAGTAACGTGCTTTGTCGCCGTCACGAAGTTCTAAAGCTTCACGAGAACCAGTTGAAGCACCAGATGGTGCACATGCACGGCCAACTACGCCAGATGCTAAGATAACGTCTGCTTCGATGGTTGGGTTACCACGAGAGTCCAAAATTTCACGTGCACGAATGTCAACGATTTGACTCATGAACAATTCCTCAGTTGATTGAATAACTAGATGCTCTTATTAGAGCATCAATGAGTATCTAACTTTTTGAAACCTTTAACTAAGGTATCCAATTCTTTTAATTGCGCCAAGAACGGCTCAAGTTGTGACATACGAAGTGCACATGGGCCGTCACATTTTGCATGTTCTGGATCTGGATGTGCCTCTAGGAACAAACCAGCCAAACCTGTCGCCATACCTGCGCGTGCAAGTGTCGTGATTTGCGCACGACGACCGCCTGCCGAATCCGCTCGACCACCGGGGGTTTGCAGCGCATGGGTCACATCAAAAAACACAGGGACATTCATTTCTTTCATGTGATCGAAGCCAAGCATGTCTACAACAAGATTGTTATAGCCAAATGCTGAACCACGTTCACAGAGAATAAGCTTGTCATTTCCAGCTTCTAAACATTTATTTAGAATATGGCGCATCTCATGCGGTGCGAGGAACTGTGCTTTTTTAATGTTAATAATGGCATCTGTTTTTGCCATCGCTTCAACAAGGTCAGTCTGACGACTTAAAAAAGCAGGAAGCTGAATAATATCAGCAACTTCAGCCACAGGTGCGGCTTGGTAAGGCTCATGTACATCGGTAATGATCGGTACATTGAAGTGTTTTTTAATGTCTGCTAACCACTCAAGACCTTTTTCCAGACCTGGGCCACGGAAAGAATTCAAGCTGGAGCGATTGGCTTTATCAAAGCTTGCTTTAAAAACATAGGGAATATCTAAACGTGTGCAGATATCCACATAGGTTTCAGCAATTTCAAAAGCAAGATCTTTAGATTCAAGTACGTTCATGCCGCCGAATAGTACAAATGGCAAGTGGTTTGCCATTTGTATATCGCCTAAACGTACAATTTCTTGTGGTTTTAATTGTGACATTTAAACTTTCCTAGTTTATTCCCAGACCATTGTTACTTGGTTTTTTGATACTGTTTTTTAGCAGCGTCAATAAAGCTAGCAAATAACGGATGTCCATCACGTGGTGAACTTGTAAATTCCGGATGGAATTGTACAGCAATAAACCAAGGATGTTGAGGAATTTCAATAGTTTCTACTAAGTGTTGTACTGGTGAATAACCTGAAATTTTCATCCCTGCTTCTTCAAGCGCTGGAATGAAACGGTTGTTCATTTCGTAACGATGGCGATGGCGTTCAATAATTTCCGCACTACCATACACTTCACAAGTCTTCGTACCTGCAACCAATTCAGATTTTTGAGCACCAAGACGCATGGTTCCACC
Organism: Acinetobacter sp. ANC 4973; assembly: GCF_002135275.1. Classification (NCBI taxonomy): domain Bacteria; kingdom Pseudomonadati; phylum Pseudomonadota; class Gammaproteobacteria; order Moraxellales; family Moraxellaceae; genus Acinetobacter; species Acinetobacter sp. ANC 4973. The sequence continues at coordinate 2,170 of NZ_NEGM01000021.1, read as the reverse complement.
AAGGTCAGATTCAACACTACGTTGCTGAACTTCACCGCGCTCATCCAGCCATTCAGTAATTAAACCAATGAGTGGTGATTTCGTTGAACGATTAAATTCAGTAGACGTTGCATCCGTAATACCAGCAACATGACGCGCATACTCAATAACAGCAAGCTGCATACCCAAACAGATTCCAAGGAATGGAACGCCATTTTCACGGGCAAATTGAATTGCTTTCATTTTGCCTTCAGTACCGCGCTCACCAAAACCGCCCGGAACAAGGATTGCATCCGCATCTTTCAATACATCGCTTACATCTTGGCTTTCTAACTCTTCAGCATTGACATAGTCAATTTGAATTTTAACGCGGTTTTTAATACCCGCATGTAGAAGTGCTTCATTTACAGATTTATAGGCATCTGGAAGTTCAACATATTTACCCACCATTGCAACACGGACTGTGTATTCTGGATTAAGTAAAGCATCTACCACATTATCCCAATCTGTTAAATCAGCTTCAGGAAGGTCGTTATAACCAAAACGCTCACAAATCAAATCATCAACATTTTGTTCATAGAAGGTACGTGGGATTTGATAAATAGAACGCGCATCCTTACATACCACAACCGCACGTGCTTCTACGTTAGTAAATAGCGCAATTTTACGGGTTGTATCAGCATCAACATCATATTCTGTACGACAGATTAAGATATCTGGCTGAATACCAATCGACAATAGCTCTTTAACAGAGTGCTGTGTTGGTTTGGTTTTTAATTCAGCCGCAGATTTAATGTATGGAAGCAAAGTTAAATGCATGAGCATGGTACGTTTATGACCCAGCTCAACCATTAATTGACGTACAGCTTCCATGAATGGGAGAGATTCAATATCACCTACTGTGCCGCCAATTTCTACAATTGCAACGTCGTAGCCTTCACCTGCGCGAAGAACACGTTCTTTAATATTATCCGTAATATGTGGAATAACCTGAACTGTACCGCCAAGATAATCACCACGACGTTCTTTATTTAAAACATCTTGGTATACACGGCCAGAAGTAAAGTTATTCAATTTGGTCATTTTCGCACGACGTAAGAAACGTTCGTAATAACCCAAATCTAGGTCAGTTTCAGCACCATCCTCTGTGACAAAGACTTCACCATGCTGGAATGGGCTCATTGTCCCTGGATCGACATTAATGTATGGATCCATTTTGACCATGGTTACTTTTAAACCACGGGCTTCTAAAAGTGCAGCAACTGAAGCAGCTGAAATACCTTTACCTAGTGATGAAACTACACCACCAGTCACGAAAATAAAATGGGTCATTGGGTTTCTCGTACAATCGAGCCTAAATCGGCCTACAATGTTGCGCAATTTTACTTTACTCTGTACCAATAAAGCAAAGTCAATCCGCATCAATTCATAGAACAACAAACAATTGGCTATTCTATCAGCATTTCCGATAAAAAATTAGAGGGGTTGCAGAGGATTTTTATATTCGTATTTGCTGTTATAATGCTGACATCCTATTAATGCTTTATTTTGTGCAATTATGAATAAAAAACTTTTAATTTGTGGTGCTATCGCAGCAGGTTTATTATTAACAGCGTGTGTAAAAAAAGAAGCCCCGAAAGAAGATGAATCAGAACAAGCTGCAACAACTGAGCAAGTGACTGAACCGGTACAAGCAGAACCTTTAACTCCAGTTGAAAGCAACCAAATCGAAATTCCTACGCATGTAGAAGTTGAACGCCACGAAACAGCAAATACAACGACAGAGATTCGTCGTGAAGTAAGTGAACCTCAGGTAGTTGAAACAAAACCTACTGAAAGCAAACCTACTGCAAAAGCTGAGGCACCAAAAGCAGAAGACAAACCAACTCAAGCCACTCAACAAAAACCGAGTAATACACCTCAGTCGGAAGATGATGCTGTTGCTGCTGCCATTGCTGCTGCCACGCCTGCACTTGAAAACTAAGTTCGTTTTTGAAATGCAAAAACCCAGTGCAATCACTGGGTTTTTATTTAAGAGTAGGTAGTGCTCAGATCCAACGTGTTTTATTTTAGAATACAACTGAAACCACACAAGCTGTAAATACTGACAATGATCATAGAAACTACAACCTACCTATGCACCCGCTGCCAATCAGCGAATATCTATAAGAATGGACACAATAAAAGTGGA
>NZ_NEGM01000020.1:0-47188 GCF_002135275.1 Acinetobacter sp. ANC 4973 | reverse complement strand
CGATTGGTTATTAAATAATAAAATATTAAGGAAATGTTGGAGAGTTTAATGTATATTTATTTTCTGATGCTGCGAATACAGCGAGTAAAAAATGCTACCAAAACAATTGAAAATACTAAGCACAGTTTTAGCCATTTTGGGTATAGCTGCATTTTTCATATTTCAGTATGTTATACAGCCAGAAAAGTTAGCTGGTTTTACAGAAGGGACGGAACAATACAATGGTTACCGCTATGCTAAAGACAATCAACTTAAGTCCATAGATCAGTGTGATGATGAAAAAGATGATCCAACCATAAATTTTAATCAAGAATTTTTTGAAGGCTGTAAACAGTACTTTAATCATTAATAAGCCCTTCAAAATAAAAGGGCTTACTTTTGAATAGTTACCTTAATCTTGAGCAGTAACCCAGTGACTTTTTACTTCTTCAGCATCTTTATTGAGCATAACTTGATTATTGTTAATCTCATTAACCCATGTAAGGGGAATAAAATGATGATGACCATCTTCATGTCTTGTTAACTTAAGCTGATCTGACCCTTGAAGATGATCTACGGTTCCTACTTTTGTCCCACATAATGCAATAACATCTGCATGTTTAGTAATGTCATTCACATTGATAGTCGTCATGTCATACCTCTCCTATAATAGCGGTAATCTTGCCTATCTAATTTAAGACATTCTGAAATTTTTATCGTATATATATGCAAAAGCAAACAAAACGTTAACTAAGTTTACCTTTATGGATCAGTATCATTTTTAAGCCATTATTTTGGAGTGATTGAGATTGAAATATGAGCTATTCTTTTGCGTATTATTCGTTGTTACGCTGCTTGAAAATAAAAATAACTTAGAACTTTTTGCTAAAGTTTTGCTAATCAATAAATAACATTCTTATCTAATTAAAATCACAGCTTTTAAATAAGGTTGTACATAAATAAAAGGTCATTAAAATAGATTTTACCGATGAGTCTTTTTAGGTACAGCGACATACTCATCTTTCATTGCAAAGAAAAATTGAATTGCTTCACTGGGTGTGCAATTCAGCCAATCAGTTCTATTTTCTTCAGGGATGACAATAATTGAGCGCTTTTCATGGTTTGGTGCATGGAACTGCTTCATAAAAGGGTGCTGATCGGCATTGATGGTTAACAGACTCATAGATCGAATCGGTTGATTATTGATGACCGCATTTTCATAGATTGCAGCAATAGTGAAGGGTAAGCCATCTTTACGAGAAATTTCATACCAATAAGGTTTTTCATTGATATATTTAGGTTCAAAAATAGCATCGACGGGTATTAGCGCAAATTGATTTTTATGCCATGCATGGCGAAAACTCGGCTTTTCAGCGACAGTTTCAGTTCTGGCATTGTAGGTGTGACGACCATATTTTAACTCTTTAGCCCAAGATGGAATAAGACCAAACTTAGCAAGATCCCATTCTGGCTGATCGGCACCATGTATTAAAATGGGTGCATCATATAAAGGAAAAACATCTTCAGGAAATTCAAATGGAGGTTCAGAAAGACCCAGCAGATATGCTCGATTTCGTTTGATGGCTTTAAAATTTGCACACATCAGCGGTCTCTTTGTTTCTATTTACTCTTATTATTAAAGCAAATAGAATGAATAATGATCATGAATTTTACAAATTTGGTACTTTAAAAATCTTTACTGTATAAGGTTTGCGAATATTTTCAGGCTAGAAATTTAATAAGCAGAATAGTTAATAGCAGTAGTTCGAATATGAATTGTATTGTTGAACGTGATTTGAGTGAATTTCGACAATTAAACAAACTAAAATAATATTAATAATGAATGATCTAAAGTACAAAACTTGTGTTTTATACTGTTTTTATGTGTTTATTTTTCATAAAATAATAGTGAATAAATAGTTTGAGACCTTGTCATGTCTATGCAATTAATTTGGTTTCGACAAGATTTACGCATTCAAGACCATGCGGCACTTTGGCATGCCACACAAGCAGGTTCTTGCGTTGCTTTCGTAGCAATCTCATTTGGTCAATGGGCCTTACATGACGATGCAGCAGTTAAAATAGATTTTTATTTAAGACAACTACAAGAGCTTAAAAAACAGTTAAAAAATCTAAATATTCCATTAGTGATTCAGGAAGTTTCTTTTTGGAAGGATATTCCTGAGGTTATTGCTAAGTTTATACAAAAACTGGATATTGAATGTATACATGCCAATATTGAAGTTGGTGTAAATGAGTTAAAGCGAGATGCTGAAGTTCAACAATTGCTTGAAAAATATAATAAAACATTTGAGTTATATCATGATCGTACTCTATTTCCTGTAGGAGCTGTTCGCAATAAAACAAAACAACCGTATCAAGTTTTTAGTGCATTTAAGAAACAATGCTATGAACAGCTCAGTTTAAGTTTGCCTCAGTGTTACCCTCAAATTGAAGTACAGGCCGATCTTCAGAACCATGATATTTTTGAAGCATCAAGTTTGATGGTTACATATGAATATTCAGAATTTGTTAGAAAACAACAAGTTTACTGGCCTGTAAGTGAAGAGTATGCCTTAACGGCATTGGATGATTTTATTAATGATAAAGTGATTAACTATCAGAAAGAACGCGACTTTCCTCATTTAGATTCCACCAGCCAATTATCACCCTATTTAAATTTAGGGATTATTTCTATTCGTCAATGTATTCAAGCTTTATTTCGGCTACAACACGGGCATTTTCATATAGAGCAATTGGGTCAGCAAACATGGTTAGATGAATTATTATGGCGCGAGTTTTATCAACATACGCTTTTTGATTTTCCGCAGCTTTCTAAACATTATCCATTTAAGGCAAATACACAGAGCATCCAATGGCGTAATGCACCCGAAGATTTAGCGGCTTGGCAGCAAGGGCAAACGGGTATTCCAATTGTAGATGCAGGAATGCGCCAATTGCTGGAAACGGGTTGGATGCATAATCGTGTGCGTATGATCACAGCCATGTTCCTGACTAAAAATTTATTGATAGATTGGCGACTGGGCGAACAATGGTTTATGCAACATTTGGTTGATGGTGACTTAGCAGCAAATAATGGGGGGTGGCAATGGTGTGCCTCTACAGGCATGGATTCAGTACCTTATTTTCGGATATTTAATCCGATCACGCAATCACAAAAATTTGATCATAATGGTGATTATATTCGTCAGTGGGTTCCTGAATTGGCGCATTTAGATGCTCAAATAATCCATGAACCTTATAATAAAAATCCCGATCTGAGTTTAAATTATCCTAAACCGATTGCAGACTTGAAACAAACCCGAACTCGAGCAATCGAAGCTTTTAAGGTATAAGGGCCATTAACTAAAAAATTAATGGATAAAAAATTACCGAGTTTTAAAACAATGGGTCACTATAGAGAGGGTGGAAGCTGTAAATATTATGCTTATGCAGCCGAATTTCTTATAGATTTTTATGCTTTTAAACAGTGAATAATCATTTTTCTTATACTGTGGAAGGTGCGTTAATTCAATAGACAATCACAGATCAGCAATGATATTGGGCACATCGAGGAGATGACGAATTTGTCATTTTGGGTGTGGGAAATAATGAAGTTTGGGCAGAAATAACATTAAAATGAATGATTGAAGCTTTTGTACATGTGAAAATTGGTGTGGCTATTTTGTTATATCAGTGATTAGATTGCTTGAGTGAACAATAATTCAGCTGAAATGGCATTTTTTGGCCGCGATTAACAAGCCTTTCCCATTTTTCGGTATTATATAAATATTAAAGAATGTAAAAATAACAGGAATTTTCTATATGATGAAAAAATTAGCTGCCTTGGTATTTGGCTCTTTACTTGTGACGGGTTGTGCAACAACGCAAAATGTTGAAAATGTCAGTACGGTAGGGCTTTTAATTTGTAAACCAAATGAATTGTGTCCCATCGTAACCGTCAGCTGGAATGAATCACATAAAGATTTACTTAAATTAAGAATGAGTTTGAATAGTACGAAAACTCAATATGATATTCAGAAAGTAATTTTTGAAAATGGACAGCAATCTTATTCATTTAGTCCTGTAGGCAAGACAGAGCAGGACTTTGTTCTTGGAAATTATCGTTCACGTAACAGTATTATTACACCTGTTAATCTCATGAATAATTTACGTGGCTCCGATCAAATTTTAATGAATATCTATACAGATAAAGGTGTGATTTCGCGTTATGTCTATAAAGATGGTCAGGAAGCTCTAATTTATAAAGAATTTAAAAGTGTTTATAAGTAAGTGTTAATTCTTAAGAGTTAGTCAGTACATGAAGCCGTTCGAAAGAATGGCTTTTTTTCTTCGAGTCATTCATTTTTAAAGAAATAACTACATAAGAAAAAATCCTCAATAATCAATAATATGTTAGGAAACATAAAAAGTTAAATTATATAATACTCATTATTTTGTGATACATGTCGCATTTATGTTTAATAGGTTGATGTTTATTGCATATCTATGTAATATTTCAATATTGATTTCTTTTATATTAGAGACGACTATGATTTTTTGGGATGGAGAAAATGTACTTCCTGAACAGGCTGGGAATTTCAAAAAATATTTAAAAAATTACTTGGCTAAGTCAAACTATGAACACCTGCTGGATGACAAAAAATTCAATTATGACAGTACAAGTGATGAGTTTCTGGATGCCGATATCCAAGAGTTCTATCATCTATGGACTATAACTATTGTTTAAAATAAAATTCATTCTAATATTAAAAAACGTCTAAAAAGGACGTTTTTTATTCAAAGATATTGAGTATAGTATTTTTAAAATCTTACACTGATAATCAGTTTTTAATGTCTATATTGCTCAATATGTAAGTCACTTTATCAAAAATACAAAATTATTGTTTTTTATGTAAATTTCTGAATTTTATTGTATTTAAATTGAAAATAAGCAGGATGTATCAGTTTAGTCCAGTTGTCTTGAGACACTTTTTCATTGAAAATTATTATGGGCTTAGTTCACCGAGAATAGACAGAATTTTTATTTTAAACAATTAAGAAATTGATAATTTATATATTTTTGATATCTTTATATTTTGCTAAGAATTTTTAAATGATGAAAAAAATTGTATTTTTGGGATTGATGATTTCTTCTCTTACAGCATGTTCAGCTATGCAAAACAAAAACACTGATACACCAAAGATCGGTATAGCAAATCCTGCTAGTGAGTATTGTATTAGCCAAGGTGGAAAACTAGAAATCAAAGACGAAGCGAATGGTCAAGTAGGTTATTGCCATTTATCAAATGGTCAAGTTATCGAAGAATGGAAATTTTTCAGAGACAGTCAAAAAGAATGTTTACCTGAAAAGGCTCAGGAGTTAATAGGTAAATCTGCGCTTACTGATGATCAAATTAAACAAAAAACTCAATCTGAAATTATCCGCCGCGTTGCACCTGGTCAGCCAGTGACTATGGATTATCGTTCAAATCGTATTACAGTGACGATTGATCCAGTTTCTAAGAAAATCACACAGGCAAATTGTGGTTAGTTTTTGATTATAATGATTAAAAGATAAAATTAAGAACATAAAACTTTAAAGCTCAACTTAGGTTGGGCTTTCGTTTGATTAGAAATAGGGATGTTAGATCAAGCCTACAATTTAAAAAAATAAAAAAACTTTTATTGAAATAATTTGAGGTCAGGAAAGTTTATTGCTTCTTCAAGAAAACGATCAAATTGATGAATTCCATTGTTGGTCTTTACTCAAGCGATAAAATTCTAGCGATGCTCAGGAATCGGCTTAGTCACAGTGAATTTATCCTATCGCTGAATCGAATGTATGCACTGCAAGATGTAAGATTATTTTCCAAATCGGTATTTTGTCCAGAACCATCATTTTTAGAATTTTTTTTTAAAACCTGTTTAATATGCCACTTAGCTATCGTGCTATATCTTTTAGGATTTAGCTATCAAGTAAAACTAAAGAATAATTTTATGCATTTTTTGCATGCCATAATTAATTTTTGCATTATCGTTTTTCCCAAAAAAAAGTAACACTTGCCGCAGTTAATTGCTCAATCGATGATTTTGCACCCAGCTCCTAGAACAAGCCTACGTAAATTGATCAACATGGAATGTCATCAATGCCTTGCTATAAAAGCAATAAACTTGATGCAAAGAAGATTAAAGAAGGAACTGTTTTTATGAACCAGAAAAAATTGCTCAAATATATTCTGATCGCGATGATATCGGGAATACTCGTTGGTTGGGCCTTTCATAGTATTTTAACCACTGCACAAACTACGGAAATCGCAGCATATTTTAAGATCGTTACAGATGTATTCTTAAGATTAATTAAAATGATTATTGCACCTTTGGTATTTGCAACGATTGTTTCTGGTTTAATCTCAATGGGGAAATCATCTTCTTTAGGATCGATTACTTTAAAAGCGATGAGTTGGTTTGTTGGTGCATCGTTTATCTCCCTTTTGCTTGGGATGGGCTTAGCAAATTTATTCCAGCCGGGATCTGGAATGAACCTGAGCATCCCGAAAGAAGCCGTAGATGTGGGTGTCAGTGCCACTAGTCTAAGCTTACAGACATTTATTACGCATATTTTTCCGCGTAGTTTTGCAGAAGCGATGGCAAATAATGAAATATTACAAATCCTCGTTTTTTCAATTTTCTTTGGTTCAGCACTGGCTTATGTTCAGCATCAAAGTGAAGCTACCGTGATTGGTCGAATTATTGATGAACTTTGCCGAGTCATGTTCCGTATTACAGATTATGTGATGGCTTTTGCACCTATCGCAGTTTTTGCCGCCATTGCGTCTGCCATTACTGTTCAAGGGCCTAAGTTACTTCTCGATTACAGTATTTTTATTGGACAGTTCTATGTCGGGTTGCTCATCCTTTGGACAATTTTAATTTCTTTCGGTTATATCTTCTTGAAAAAAGATATTTTTAGATTGATGCGAGTGGTTCGTGAACCCACCATGTTGGCATTTGCAACAGCGAGTAGTGAATCGGCTTACCCAAAAACGATGGAAGCTTTAGATAAGTTTGGTGTGCCAAAACGTATTACCAGCTTCGTTCTTCCATTGGGTTATTCGTTTAATCTCGATGGCTCGATGATGTATATGGCATTTTCCGTGTTATTTATCGCACAAGCCTACAACATTGATTTGAGTTTTGCACAACAGGCTTTGATCCTACTCACATTGATGATCACCAGTAAAGGGATTGCAGGTGTTTCTCGTGCATCGATTGTGGTTATTGCATCAACGCTTGCCATGTTTAAACTCCCTGAAGCGGGTATTTTATTAATTCTGGCTGTTGATCAATTCTTAGATATGGGACGTACTGCGACCAATGTCATTGGAAATAGTATTGCTACAGCGGTTATTGCCCGTACCGAAGGCAACAAGCATGATCTTCCTGAAGAAGAAGGTGTCGTTGTTGATACAATTGTTCCTGTGAATCGATTAGCTGATAATAGTTAAGGTGCTTCAGCAAGGTTTATATAAAATTAATGAAGTAACCACTTAAATAATTTAAAAGGTGATTTTTAAAACGATTAGCATGAGTTTATATTGCTAGACGTTTTTAAAGATCACCTTTTATTATGTGGATATACTATAAAAACTAATCTTAATATATTTCAAGTTAATGATGCATAAATAGAAAAAAATAAAGACCTAAAATTATTTAGGTCACTTAAAGAAAACATCAGTATTAATTTTATACTGCATATTAAATACACAGAAATATTTGTATAAAATCCAAGCAATCATGCATTGAATAAATAAATCAAATGTAACTTTATTCATCCTGTTTTGTTAATGTATTCCAAATATAGTTAATTCTATTTGAGAATGCCATTTCACGCCTAATAATATAGACATCTTGAAATAAATTATATTGATTACAATCAACTACTTTTAATTTATTCTCAGCAATCTCTTTTTCAACTAACAATTTAGGTAACCATGCGATACCTAAACCTTGTAAAACCAATTCTTTTAAATCACTAGCATTATCTGTTTCGTATAAAGTTCGATAATCTAATTTATTTTCAATCACTTCATCAACACAGTTTCTTAAATATGCTTGTTTACTATAAGCCAACAAAGGAAAGGGCTGATCTAATGAATATTTAGGAGTACCCTCATTATTTAATGTGGTCACTGGTAATATTTCCATTTCAACAATTTTATGGCATACGAAAAAAGAAAGATCGAGTTGTTGTAGCGTTTTTTGATCACAATAACCAATTAAAAAATCACACGAACCATCTTTAAGTAAACGCATCCCTTGTTTTAGATTGGCGGCAATAATTTCTAATTTTAGATCCTCCATGTTGGTTGATAATTCATGAATAAAGCGAGGGAAAAACTGCGTGATTAAGGAATGAGATACTGAAAATTTGACCGTTAATTCGTTATTCTTAACATTCTTTTCTAGATACTTAATGGTTGTAGTGAGTTGATTTTGTATATTTTTTGAAGATGCCAATAAGACTTGACCTGCTTCTGTGAAATCAATATTTTTACTATATCGCTTTAAAATTTGGAAACCCAACGCATTCTCAATGTTCTGAATTCTACGCGTAAATGCAGATTGTGTGACGTGTCGTATTTCCGCCGCTTGGGAAATAGATTTTTCTTGCTCTAGTGCAAGTAAATCTTCAATCCATCTAATTTCTAAGGTCATCATTAATCCTTCACGCATACTTTTATAAATTATAATCTATTATGCAAAAAATGCATGCAGTAATATCTTTTTACATTAGAAAAAAAATAGCTGGCACTCTAATATAAATTCATTGCTACTCAGAGTCTATTTAAATGAACATTAAGATTAATACACGCACTGAAAAAGATTTGTTAGGTTATAAAGAAATTCCTGCTCATTGTTATTATGGTGTTCAAACGTTAAGAGCAATAGAGAATTTTAATTTAAGTCAAAATAAGTTAAATCAATTTCCTGTTTTCATTAAGGCACTTGCAATGGTGAAATCTGCATGTGCACATGCAAATTTTAAATTGAATAAAATTGAAGAAAATAAAAATAATGCCATTCAATATGCTTGCCAACAGATTTTAAATAATCAGTATCATGATCAATTTCCAATCGATATGATTCAAGGTGGCGCTGGTACTTCAACCAATATGAATATTAATGAAGTACTTGCTAACATTGGTTTAGAATATTTAGAGCATTCAAAAGGTGAGTATCAGTATTTACATCCAAATAATGATGTTAATATGTCACAGTCTACAAATGATGTTTATCCAACAGCAATTAAAGTTGGATTAATCTCTGCAATAGATCAATTAAATACACCATTTGAAAATTTAATTCAAAGCTTTAAACATAAGTCAGATGAGTTTTCTCATATTTTAAAAATGGGTCGTACTCAATTACAAGATGCTGTGCCGATGACTTTAGGTCAAGAATTTGGCGCTTTTGGAAATACGTTACAAAGCGATTTGAACAGACTTAATCAAATCATGCCAGATGCTTTAAGTGTGGTGAATTTGGGCGGTACTGCAATTGGAACAGGGATCAATACCGAAGTTAAATATCGTGAGTATGCGATTGCCTCATTATCAGAAATTACGCAGCGAAATATTAGCAGCGCACCTGATTTAATTGAAGCGACTTCAGATATGGGTGATTTCGTTTTATTGTCTAGCTTGTTAAAACGTACAGCGACTAAACTGTCAAAAATTGCCAATGACTTACGTTTACTCTCTAGTGGTCCTCGTGCAGGTTTAAATGAAATTCATTTAGAACCACGTCAACCGGGTAGTTCAATTATGCCAGGTAAAGTTAATCCAGTTATTCCAGAAGCAATGAACTTAGTCTGTTTTCAAATTATTGCTAACGATTTAGCAATTACTTTGGCAGCAGAAGCAGGTCAATTACAGCTGAATGCCATGGAGCCTTTAATTGCTTTCAAACTGTTCGAATCTATTGATTTGTTAGGCAAAGCTATGCAAATGTTCCAACATAAATGTATTGAAAATATACGTGCAAATGCTGAACATTGTCAGGCCTTAGTTGAAAATTCAATTGGTATTATTACCGCATTGAATCCGTATTTGGGTTATGAAACAACAACACGTATTGCTAAACAAGCCAATGAATCAGGTCAAAGTGTTTTAGCCTTAATTAAAGCTGAAAATCTACTTTCGGATCAAATTTTGGCAGATGTTTTAGCCGTCAATAATATGGTGAAACCTAAGCAATGTGCTTAATCATCCGTTTGAATTAATTGCTGTATAAGTTAAAAGGAACCTATTATTAGGTTCCTTTTTTTATATGCTCAACTTCTTAGACCCCTCTATATATTTTAGGTGCAGGCTTATTCATCTGAGAATTATATTTGTAAATAAATCCTTATTGATAGGTTTGTGCAATAAATTTTTTAGAAACAGTTATTTATCGCTTATTACAGCCAAATATAATTGAATCATAATGAAGCTATCAGAACTGGCGCTTTTAGCCATACAGAAATATAAATACAGTTAAAATATTATTTTGTAATACATTTTAACTGTATTTATCTGTGTTGAATTTGGAGGTATGGACTGTTGAGTGATTTCAAGCCTAGAACTCACTATTCGCTATAGTCTGTAAAATAATTCTGTCTGGAAAAAATTCATGTGCTTAGGTCATAAATCAGTATTTATCTCTAAGCAAACTGTTAATAATACTTGAAAAATTAATCGCAGGTTGACAATCAAAGTCAGTCTTAAAAGCAATTCCAAGGCCAATGGTTGAGGTTTGATTGTTTAAATATTTATATTTAATACCTTCAATTTTTAACTGTTTCGTCGATTCAGGAACCAATGAAATTCCTAAATTAGCGGCAACAAGAGACAAGATGGAGATAATCTGCGGAGCCTGTTGACCTATCTTGGGAGTAAACCCGTGCTGTTGGCAGGCATTAATGATTGCTGAATATAGTCCAGCACTTATATTTGGCGGGGAAACAATAAAACTCTCATTTTTAAATTGATCTAAATCAATGCTATCTTCATTATTTGGATAATCAATGGGTAAAGCAGCAATTAATTTTTCATTAATGAAATTCTTAATTGTGATTGTTTTAGGATAGTTCTCTGGTGGTCTTATGATTGCTATATCTAATTCATTGTTTAATATGCTTTCAATTAAAATCAGTGAGTTAGCTTCTTTAAGGATCAGCTTAACATCTGGGTAAGTATGCTGAAAAGTCTGAATCGCAGTGGGAATTAAAGGATTTAAAATAGATGTACCTGTAAACCCAAGACGCAATTCTCCAGTTTCACCATTGGCAGTATTTCTTGTTAACCTCACAGCATTTTTAAGTTGATTTTGGATAGGGGATACTGCTTTTAGGAATGTTTGCCCAGCAGGAGTAAGCGTAGCCCCTTGAGAATAGCGATGAAATAACTCTACACCTATTTCTTCTTCTAACTTTTTAATTTGCATACTTAAAGGAGGTTGGCTAATACCTAATCGTAAAGCAGCTTTCGAAAAATTTTGCTCTTCTGCGACAGCTATAAAATATTGAATATGACGTATGTCCATATGTTTTATATATACCACTATTGATTGATATATATTATACATATAGTCGAGCAGTATTTAAAATTAGGCATTCCTACAAAGAAGTTTTAAATACTGTCATGAAAGTGCATGCTGTCTTAGCTATAAATTCTGGAATGAGTGAATTCAAAAAAGCCGGCTTTGCGCTTTTTTTATTGGGGTTTGCAAGTTTTTCCCTAATATATTGTGTACAGCCATTATTGCCAGAATTTACCTCGAGTTTTCATATTGCGCCAAGTGCCAGTGCGCTTGCTTTGTCAATGACAACGGGATTTTTGGCATTTTCGATAATGCTATCCAGTGCATTTTCCCAAGTGTTGGGCAGAAGAGGGTTGATGTTCTGTTCAATGTTTTTAGCTGGGCTTTTAAATATTATCTGCGCAATTTCGCCTAACTGGCAGATGCTGATCTTTTCAAGAAGCATAGAAGGTTTTGTATTGGGTGGTGTGCCAGCGGTGGCTATGGCATGGATTGCAGAAGAAATAAATCCTAAGGACCTGAGTAGGACGATGGGATTGTATATTGCCGGCACAGCATTTGGCGGGATGATGGGGCGTGTAGGAATGGGATTGCTTACAGAAATTTTTTCTTGGCGAGTTTCTATGGCGGTGCTCGGTTTGATATGTCTATTTTGCGCATTGGGTTTTATTAAACTACTGCCTGATTCAAAAAATTTTACGCAGCGAAAAGCCATGAGTTTATCTTTTCATTTAAATGCTTGGCTGGAACATCTAAAAAATATTCAATTGGTTCGGATTTACAGTATTGGCTTTTTGATGACAAGTGTGTTCGTGACATTATTTAATTATGTGACATTTCGCTTTTCATCAGCTCCATATCATTTAAGCCAAACTCAAATCAGTTTAATTTTTCTCTCTTACAGCTTTGGAATAGTTTCATCTTCAATTGCGGGAAACCTTGCTGACAGGATTGGTCGTAAGCCAATTTTATATTTTGGCTTTATTTTAATGCTTGTAGGTGTTTGTTTTACCCTAAGTAAGTCACTATTTTATATTGTTTTAGGAATAGCAATTGTGACAACTGGTTTTTTTATTTCACACTCTATTGCCAGCAGCAATGTTGGAGAGTTGGCGCGTGAAAATAAAGGTCATGCTGCATCGCTGTATTTGCTTTTTTATTATTTAGGTTCAAGTATTGTTGGTTCAATGAGTGGGCTGATTTGGCAAAAACAAGGTTGGGATGGAATCGTGATTCTCAATGTCTGTTTAATTATTTTAGCGTTGATTGTTATTGCTTTTACCCAGCGGGCAAGAGTATTGGATTAAATTTGGAATTTTTTAATCAAGCAGCATTTATTGCTTTACGATATTTCAGGTTCGAATAAGCCTGATGTTTGGATATTGGAAAATATTAGTGGAAAATAGTTTAAGGGGATCTGTAAATGGTCTTCTTGGGTGATGCTAAATAAAAAAGAGTGATTTAGCTATAGGTTATATTTTAGCTTAGAAAATGTATCTAACTATTGGGCTGGTTTGAATGAGTTTAAAGGTGGGGCATATAAAAAAATCAATGCAGAGGTCATCTAAGAAGATGGAAGCGTCGATTGTTTGAGTGATTGATGTTGATTGTAATATAAAACCCAGATATGCAAAAACGAGAGCTAGGCTCTCGTTTTTTAATCTTAAACTACCTTACTGATGTAAGAATAGCTTTAAAATTATAGTGCTACGATGTTTACAGCATTCGGGCCTTTTTGACCTTGAGTGATGCTGAATTCAACTTGTTGACCTTCAGTCAAAGTTTTGAAGCCAGAGTTAGCGATTTCGCTGAAATGAGCAAAAACGTCAGGACCGTTTTCTTGTTGAATAAAACCGAAACCTTTAGTTTCGTTGAACCACTTAACAGTACCTTTAACAGTATTAGACATAATACAATCCTATAAACTTTAATATTTTTTGGTTTACTAAAAAACCGATGTTAACTTGAAAATAAGAATGGAACTTTAAATCTGAAAAAAACGAAGGATTATGACTAAAACTGCGAAATAAGAGAAGATTTACCAGAACAAACTTTTTTCTAGTTGATGAGCATAGTATACCTATAAATAAGAATATGCAACTTAATTTATAACTTTTTTTGTTTTTTATGCTTAATATTTTAAATTTATTATTTAAATATTAAAAATCAATAATTTATTTTGGTGTTCTCATTGTCTTAACTGAAGTAGAAGGTCGGTGAGTTAAAGTCAACAGATAAGAAATGGGTCGTGAGTTAGAAATACAGTTTAAATTTCAATTAAAGTTGAATAAAGTTTGCTTTGTTAATGTTTAGGGCGTATAAAGGCACTTCGTTGATGCGGGATGGAGCAGTCTGGTAGCTCGTCGGGCTCATAACCCGAAGGTCGTTGGTTCAAATCCAGCTCCCGCTACCAACGAAAGAATATCAAGTTTATAGCCTAATCTACACAGATTAGGCTTTTTTTATGCTTATATTTTAAGCTTAAACAGGCGTTTTTTCTTATATAAAGGCTGAGTGATTTCGTATTTTTATGAACTTTGATTATGATATGAAGAATAGGAGAATGTTCATGAATAAATTATTCACTTTAATTGTATTGGTTGCTTTGGTTGGATGTGCTGAAAAAAAGCCATTAACACTTGAAGAGCAGTGGAAAGGGTATTGTACTAGTGTTGGCAATGCTGCAAATACAATTATGTTTGACCGTCAAAATGCAATTGAAAAGAAAGCTGCATTAGAACATGCGGATAAAATTGAAGATGCAACTACAAAAACATTTATCTTAGATATTATTGAACAAGTTTATGCATTTCCACTTGCTGAAATTGATAAGAATCCAGAAGAAAGCCGCAATCAATTTAAGCAAAAAATTACAGAAAAATGTATTGCGACACCGCATGACAAACTACCTAATTACAAGCCGTTCTAAAGAACGGTTTTTTTATCTGGATAGTATTGAATAATCTTAAATAGCCTAAGCAATCCAAGAATAAATTGTCACATTTCAATTAATCATAAATATAGAAAAGCATATCTGAATAGTAAATAATAAAATGAATAACGAAAAATAAGGAGTGATCAATGGACGTTGTGGGGTATCTACATCATGCAGACTTGCTCTTAGAAGATGAACAAGGCGTTGCCATTATTAGCGGAAATCACTATGTGCTTAGTTTAGGCGATAAAGTTTATATTCAACATATAATTGATCAAGAAACGAAGCTTTATCAAGTTCATATTTCATTTGCCAGTACAGAGCATGCTATGCTGCATGAAGACGAAATTCAGATTAAATTTGAAGGTTGTCGTGAGAGTTTGCGTGAATATATTCATGCAACGACAGTACACTAAGGTTGAATGTTTTTCTTTTTAGAAAAAGGGCAACATTAGGTTGCCTTTTTTATGTATAAATTCTAGTCAAAAGTTAATTGCTGCCCTATTAAAGGTGTAAATTAGAGTTAAATCGGTCGTGAATTAATCAAAAAAGGCATCATTTAGCTACAAAATAATGAGCATCACGAAGAAACACCGCTACTGCATTAACTTTTAACTAGATTTTTAGTAAAATTTAGTTGTCCATATTACTTGTGACGCTCGAAAGAAGCTGGAATTCATAAGTAATTTTTTAAAAAAGAGGAATAACACCGTGCTAGAAGCTTACCGCCAACACGTTGAAGAACGTGCCGCACTCGGAGTCCCACCGAAGCCACTTGATGATGCTCAAACAGCTGACTTGGTTGAACTATTAAAAAATCCACCAGCTGGTGAAGAGGCGTTTTTAGTTGATTTGCTAGAAAATCGTGTTCCTGCAGGTGTTGACCAAGCTGCTTATGTTAAAGCTGCTTTCTTGGCTGCTTTGGCAAAAGGTGACGCAACTTCTCCTTTAATTTCTAAAGAACGTGCGGTTTACTTACTAGGTACTATGCTTGGTGGTTATAACGTAGCACCTTTAGTTACATTACTTGATGATGCTGAACTTTCTGAATTAGCTGCTGAAGCGTTGAAAAAAACACTTTTAGTATTTGATGCGTTCCATGACGTAGCAGATAAAGCTAAAGCGGGCAATGTAAATGCTCAGGCAGTTATGCAATCTTGGGCTGATGCTGAATGGTTCACAAACCGTGCAGACGTTCCAGAAGAAATTAAACTGACTGTATTCAAAGTTACTGGCGAAACGAATACGGATGATTTGTCTCCTGCTCAAGACGCTTGGAGCCGTCCAGATATCCCATTACATGCAAATGCAATGTTGAAAAACGTACGTGATGGGATTAACCCAGAAGTTCCTGGTGAAGTTGGTCCACTCAACCAAATTAAAGAACTTATCGCGAAAGGTAACCAAGTTGCTTACGTAGGTGATGTTGTTGGTACGGGTTCAAGCCGTAAATCTGCAACAAACTCTGTACTTTGGTTCTTTGGTGATGACATTGCTCACATCCCGAACAAAAAAGACGGTGGTTACTGCTTAGGTTCTAAAATCGCTCCAATTTTCTTCAACACTATGGAAGATGCTGGTGCGTTACCGATTGAGATTGATGTTGCTAACATGAACATGGGCGATGAAATCGTTCTTAAGATTGATCATGCTGCTGCAAAAGTAACTGCATTCAAAGCTGGCGAACAAATCGCTGAATCTGAATTGAAAACGCCTGTTCTTCTTGACGAAGTTCGTGCGGGTGGTCGTATCAACTTAATTGTTGGTCGTGGCTTAACCACTAAAGCACGTGAAGCTTTAGGTCTTCCAGTGTCTACATTGTTCCGTGTTCCTGTACAACCTGCTGCTACTGGCAAAGGCTTTACTCAAGCACAGAAAATGGTTGGTCGCGCTTGTGGTCTTCCTGAAGGTCAAGGCGTACTTCCAGGTACTTACTGTGAACCTAAGATGACAACTGTTGGTTCGCAAGATACAACAGGTCCTATGACTCGTGATGAATTGAAAGACTTGGCTTGCCTAGGTTTCTCTGCTGACCTCGTTATGCAATCTTTCTGTCATACAGCTGCTTATCCAAAACCAATTGACGTTCAAATGCAACACACGCTTCCTGATTTTATCATGAACCGTGGTGGTGTATCTTTACGTCCAGGTGATGGTATTATTCACTCTTGGTTAAACCGTATGTTAATGCCTGATACCGTTGGTACTGGCGGTGACTCACATACACGTTTCCCAATTGGTATTTCTTTCCCAGCGGGTTCTGGTCTTGTAGCATTCGCTGCAGCTACTGGTGTTATGCCATTAGACATGCCTGAATCTGTACTTGTTAAGTTCAAAGGTAAAATGCAGCCTGGTATCACACTACGTGACCTTGTACATGCAATTCCTTACTACGCGATTCAAGCGGGTGACTTAACTGTAGAGAAGAAAGGTAAGAAAAACATCTTCTCTGGTCGTATTCTTGAAATCGACTTAACAGAAATGGAAACTGACTTAACTGTTGAGCAAGCATTCGAACTTTCTGATGCTTCTGCTGAACGTTCTGCTGCGGGTTGTTCTATCACACTTTCTGAAGAGAAAGTTGCTGAATACCTTCGTTCGAACATCACGATGCTTAAGTGGATGATCTCTGAAGGTTATGGCGATGCGCGTACTATGGCACGTCGTGTAGAGAACATGGAAAAATGGTTAGCAAATCCATCACTTCTTAAAGCTGATGCTGATGCTGAATACACTAAAGTGTATGAAATTGATCTTGCTGACATTAAAGAACCAGTTCTTTGCTGCCCGAACGATCCAGATGACGCTAAACTTCTTTCTGACGTTCAAGGCGTTAAAATTGACGAAGTATTCGTTGGTTCTTGTATGACAAATATCGGTCACTTCCGTGCGACTGGTAAATTGTTAGAAAAAGTTCCAGGCGGTGTATTGTCAACTCGTTTGTGGATTGCTCCACCGACGCGTATGGACGAACGTCAATTGATGGAAGAAGGTTTCTATAACATTTATGGTAAAGCTGGCGCGCGTACTGAAATGCCAGGTTGTTCATTATGTATGGGTAACCAAGCACGTGTAGCTCCGAACACAACTTGTGTTTCGACTTCTACGCGTAACTTCCCGAACCGTCTAGGTCAAGGTGCTAACGTTTACTTAGCGTCTGCTGAACTTGCATCTGTTGCTGCTGTACTTGGTAAATTACCAACTCCAGAAGAATACCAACAATATGCAGCTCAAATTGACAGCATGTCTTCTGACATCTATCAATACTTAAGTTTCGACAAAATGGGCGACTATACTGACGCTGCTGCGAATGTTGATACGAAGAAAATTGCTGCTGCTCAATTGACTTAATGAGCTAGGATAAAGGAAGCACTGCTTCCTCCGAGCGCAAGAGTAAAGCTATGCTTTTACTTTGATAATTAAGTATTAAGCAGTATAAGATGAGGGCTGATTAATCAGCCCTTATTTTTTTGGCGGCAACCTATTTCAGGATTAGATAGGAACTGAGTTACTTTATAAAGATGATAATATTTTTGTCAGTTAAAAATTGAATTTGCAGAGTTTGGGTAATTTTGAGCCTGATGATAGGGTGTAAAAACCAAATTAATATCAGCTTCAATTATTAAGAAAAACCGCTACCGTCTAGCAGGTTTAGGTGAGCTTGCAGGAGATACAATTGATAGCGTAATCCACATTCGTGATGAAGTACTTAATATTGATGTCACAGAGTTTGCGACAGAAGAAACTGAGAAACTAATTAATGGCCTAAATTTTAAATGGGTCTCATCAGTCAAATAGTCGAGTTAAATGTTAAGCAAAGTATCAGCCTAGCCAACATTGCACGATCAGAGGCCTTGTTTTGTGGCTTTTAATGAAGACCTCAAGGATCTATTCGAAGTGCAGGCACGGCGTATCGTTGTTGTTTCAGATATTGAAAGAAAACTAATAGATTTAGACATCTTAAATACAGATACACTGTAAATTCAGGCTTAATTAACTAAAATAGTTTATTAATTGTTTTGTAGAAGCGGAGCTAAGTAAATTAGCAACTTGATTCAGTATTATATTTGTGAAATTTAGGCTCTAGATACGGGAATCTAATTCCCTAATGAAAGCATTAAACTAAGTATATGTTCAAAAAAACTTGGTATAGCTATGACTGATCTAATTCTTCCTCCACATTTAGCTGATAATAAGGCTTTTACTCGTGTTTTTCAGCCGAATAAGATTACCTTTGGTTTAATCGCGCCTTTTAAGGGCTATCCAGAAGGGCCTATGCCCAATATGTCTGATCATGCAGAGCTGGCAAAAATGGCAGATGAAGGTGGCATTTCGGCATTGTGGATTAGAGATGTGCCGTTTTACGATCCAAATTTTGGTGATGTGGCACAAGTTTATGATCCATTTGTGGATCTAGGTTATCTTGCAGCAATCACTAAAAATATTACTTTAGGTACAGCAGGCATTGTTTCACCTTTGCGTAATCCAATTCTAACTGCTAAACAAGCTGCATCCGTTGATCAACTCTCAGGTGGACGTTTTCTTTTAGGTATGTCGAGCGGAGATCGACCTGTCGAATATCCTGCTTTTGGTTGTGATTTTGAGAATCGTGCAGATCGTTTTAGAGAAGCATGGCAAATGATCCGAACCTTAAATGAAAATAAATTCCCTAAGATGACCACACAACATCATGGTAACTTATCAGGAAATATCGATTTAATTCCGAAACCTGTTGCAAGTCGTTTACCGATGATTACGATTGGTCGTGCTCGTCAAGATATGTCTTGGTTTGCCAATGAATCAGATGCATGGATTTGGCATGGTGTTGATCCGAGACGTTCAAAAAGTATTGTGCAGGAAATTGCAGAAAAAGGTGATGGAAAAACTTGGCATCCATTTGGATATGCAAACTTTTTAGATTTAAGTGAAAATCCAGATGAATCTGCTCAATTACACAATAATATTTTTCTAAGAACAGGTCGTAATGCGCTGATGGAGTTTTGGGAACAACAACGTCAAGACGGTGTTTCCCACATCACACTCAATTTAAAACCAACGCGTCGGCCTGCCAAAGAGGTTTTACAGGAGCTAATAGAATACGTTGTACCGCAGTTTAGTAATTCTTAAGTTTTTATAAATACAAAGAAACAGATCCAAATTAAAGCTTTGGATCTGTTTTTGTTCTTTCCCAGGGTGGTACATCGGTCCATTGTTCAGTAAGAAAATCAATAA
This sequence comes from Acinetobacter sp. ANC 4973, assembly GCF_002135275.1. Classification (NCBI taxonomy): domain Bacteria; kingdom Pseudomonadati; phylum Pseudomonadota; class Gammaproteobacteria; order Moraxellales; family Moraxellaceae; genus Acinetobacter; species Acinetobacter sp. ANC 4973. Next base: position 27,459 of record NZ_NEGM01000020.1, on the reverse strand, counting down.
ACATACGAATACGCGGTGACAAGTGTTTTTTACTTGGATAAATAATACGAATAGGTTCATCCGAAACTGCATATTCCTCCAAAATTGGAACAAGATCCCCACGATCAACCGCTTTTTTGGTTAGGTAAGATGGTAGTTGGATAATCCCAAAACCTGAAATGGCTGAAGCTAAGATTGCATCTGAACTGTCAATCTTCATTTTTTCAGGCCCTTCAAATATGTAAGGTCCCTGATCCGTTTTAAATTTCCAAGTTTTCCTATTAAAACTACCATTGAAAAAAATAGTATTGAATTGGAATAAATCTTGCGGTGTTTGTGGGCAGCCATGCAGTTGTAAATATTGAGGAGAAGCACATGTCTGCATGCTTTGCCAACCAATTGTACGTGTTAAAAGTCGAGAATCATCCTTAGGCTCTCCAATGCGAATACCGATATCAAAGCCTTCCTCAATAACATCTACAAAACGATCAGTAAAAGAAATATCTGCATTCAAATCAGACCACTTTTTAAGGAAGTCGTGCAATACTGGTAAAATATACTGATGGCCCAATGAATGTGGTGCTGTAATTTTTAAAGTGCCCGTAGGGTGTACACGACGAGTTGCCATAACCTGATCAATTTCGTCTAAATCTTCTAGAATCTGTTTGCAATAATCAAAAAGAATACGACCTTCATCGGTCAAGCTTAGACTTCGTGTGGTTCTATTGAGTAGTCGTACATTCATTTGTTGTTCTAATCGGACAATACTTTTACCAATAGCAGAGCGTGACAAACCTAAATGTTTTGCAGCTTTGGTATAACTCCCATGTTTTACAGAGCTGACGAATGCAGATAGATCACCTATTCGATTGATTTCCATGATTTTCTCTTTTATTAAATCGATATCAACCCAATATATGGGAATCAATATCTACAATATTTTAATTATAATGCCATTAGTTAAATATTAAGGCAAATTAAAAGATATGACTAAGCTTAAGCTATCTCAAGCATCAATTCAATTTGAAAAATTTATTCAGCTTTGGCAAGGCAGTATGACTGGTCCGGTTGAAGCGTTCCTGAGTCAAGATATTCAATTGTCTTCAAGCCATAGAGGCAATCAACGCTCAATTTCTCAAGTTGTTGATCATCTTAAAAATGACTTTGATTTTAATTCAATCACAAACATACACATCTCAAATGTTGTAGAAAAATCTACGACAGAAAAAACTCAGATAAGTGCATACTTTTATGGTGAAACAACGCTTGAAAGTACAGTTTTTTTCGGTGGAATGATGATTATCACTTTAAATCATCAATTAATTGATGATATTAAAATTCAAATGAATTGGGTCGATGGTGATACATCACTTATTTCCCACTGGTCTTTACCCTTAGAACGTTTGTGGAAACCCAATGATCCAAAATCTTCAGCCATTATGAGCGAACTTGATGCTATTTGGCACGACTCAGAAAATGAAGTGAACCCAAATAGTGATGAGGAGCTAATTGCAGAAGTGTGGTATCGCTATGCATGGGCATTAGATCTAGCAGATACATCTCTATATATGGATGCATTTACAGATGATGCAATTGTCCAACTCCCTCCGATGGGGACGCTCACAGGAAAAAGAGAAATCATCTCTACCTTAAAAGCTTTTAGAATGCCTTGGCCATCTATTCAACATTATGGTGAACCGCTTCAAATAGATATTAATTTTGAGCAAAACAAAGCCGAATTAATGATTGGTCGAATTATTCCTCAACAAACACAGGATACTGATGGTCAATCTATCTATGCAGCACATTATAAGATTGAACTGCATTTAACTCAGATCAATCAGTGGAAAATTCATCGAATGACCTATTTACCAGGTTGGATTCGTACCCAGCATGGAGAACTATGATGAAAAAAGTTGTCGGTATTGTCGGGAATTTTAATGAACCTTCACGAACATATCAGTTAGCTGAGAATATTGTAAATAAGACAGCTCATGCTTTTGGAATGGAGCCTCAGCTTTATAATCTTTCTGCATTAGGGTCATCTTTCCCAAATGCACAGTCATTTCAAGATTTAGATGATCAAGCACAAGCGATTATTGAAGATATGATGAAAGCTGAAATTTTAGTGATTAGTGTACCGACATGGAATGCTAGTTATCCAGGTATGTTTAAACATTTGTTTGATTTAATATCGCCAGATGCAATGCGCGCAAAACCCATGATTCTTGCAGCAACAGGTGGCTCAGAACGGCATGCTTTAATGGTCGAATATCAAGTTAGACCATTATTTAATTATTTTAAAGCCTGTCCTGTAACGACTTCTATTTATGCCACTAGCACTGATTGGAATGAGAATGGACTGTCGTCTGAGCTTAATCTTCGAATTGGTCAAGCAGTAAGTGAAATACGTTTAACTTGATTGTAGATATACTTAATGGTTGATAATCAATAAGTTTAAAATTTATAAATCGCTTATTTTATTTAAATATATGCAAAATACTGATACCACAGCCTTAAAATAAAGGCTGTGGTTTTTTACATTAAAATACTAAGTAGCGAAATAATCTAAGATATTTATCACAACTCACATGCGAAATAACTGCACTTAGCATGGGAAACACATTCCCTAATCTTTGTTCTAAGATGCATCTAAGTTTTAAAAGCATGTGGACTGTGAGTGAAAAATTATCAATTTTTAAACCCTATTATTCTCCCGAATGGGGTTCAAATTAAAAACCGTGTTGTATTAGCACCAATGACTGAACAAATGGCTTTTCAGGATGGAACGGTCAGTCTTGAAGAAATTACTTATATGCAACAACGCGCAGGCGGTGTGGGTTTACTCATTACACCTGTGGCATATATTAATAAAGAAGGTAAAGGTTTTGAAGGTCAGTTAGGTGCGGATGATGATAGTAAAATTGCGGGGCTAAGCAAGTTAGCATTTGCAATTAAATCTCGTGGTGCTAAAGCAATTTTACAAATTTTTAGTGCTGGCCGAATGACAAACTCCTATATCACACGTGGCTTAAAACCTGTCAGCGCCAGTGCAATTGCTGCGCCGAGAAATGGTGCAGAATGTCCTCGTGAACTCAGTCAAGATGAGGTTGTGAATACAATCAAGGACTTTGCAGAAGCAACACGACGAGCAATTGAAGCTGGATTTGATGGTGTTGAATTGCATGGTGCAAATACATATTTACTCCAACAATTTGTATCTCCACACTCTAATCGACGTACAGATGAATGGGGTGGCTCATTAGAGAAACGTTTATCTTTTCCTATGACAGTTATTGATGAAGTCATGAAAGTAAAAGAAAAGTTTGCAACACCATCATTTATTGTAGGTTATCGATTATCTCCAGAAGAAATGGAAGAACCCGGTATTAGCTTAGATGATACAAAGTATTTTATCGATAAGTTACAACAAACAGATATTGATTATATTCATGTATCTATGGGTAATGTCTGGCGTACATCAATGCGTGATCAATCTGATTCAGTTCCTATTATCAAACAGCTTAGAAAGGTTTCTAGCAAGAAACCTTTAATTGCGGTTGGGAGCATCAGAACGCCTGAACAAGCAGAAGATGTGATGAATAGTGAAATTGATTTTATTGCTTTGGGACATCAATTAATTATTGAACCTAATTGGGTTGAAAAAGTAGCTTCAGGTCAAGAAGACAGCATTCGTTATCAATTACATGCTGCTGATCTAGATGATCTAGGCGTAAAACCACCCTTTTTAGAGTTTATTCGTGATATGCCTGGATTTGATATTTTAGGTTTAGATCATGAATCTAATCGAGAAATTGTTAAAGTCACTTATCTTTAATTATGAAAATAGACTCGTAGAGATACGGGTCTATAATTTTTGAAAATACTGAAATTAGTGATTGGTTTCATATCAATATTGAAAAAATTACCACTATTAGAGTTTACTAAATAGAGGAATGAATAATTATTAAATATCAGCCAAATTGGAAAGCGGACTATGACTTGAATTGGAATCCTCTGTGAAATGAATAATTGATATTTTTTAAACTGTCACAGTATAAATTTATGATGGCAGTCCAATGTTTAATAATAACAGTGGTGATAAAAAGCAAACGTATCTTCAATTGGGTTGCTTTAATTATGTGTAGTAGCTGCTGTGATGAACATCTAAAGTTGAACACAAACGTCGAATAGGCCATATATGGAAGTCGCAACACAATCTATTATTTCTGAGATTTTGAGCGGGAAATTTCAATGAAATATCTGCCATATTAAGGCTTTGTCTGCAAGATTTAATGTTTTTACAAATACATTTTTTAAGAAAAACTGCTCTGTAATTTAGTCTTGAAGTATTGGAAGTCCAGTAAGTAAGCTTTCCAGTTAATACCCAAAAAGCCCTATTCAACAATAGGGCTTTTTTATGGGCAGTATCACCCTTAAGGCCATTACAGATCAAACGCCGTATGTTTAAAAGATTAAAGGCGCTTTAGAAAAGGCGACAGGACAATCTATTCCACGGCGCAAATTTAATAGCATTCCTAAGCAGCTGTCAGAAAAATTGGAACATGAAAAGCAACTTACTCTATATGTCCCCATGATAAGCAATAAGTTTGGGATGGTATATCCATAAAGAGCGGGAATTTTTGTGCGCCAAAGTGTACAAAGTTGCTTGAATTTTATTCCAAGGGTTATCTGTAAAAATTGAGGGTAATTTGAGTAATGGGTGCATTAAAAAATCACAACCATGTGCTATTTAGGTTGAATATTAGTCAATTTATTGGTGATATTTTTAGAATTGTACATAAAAAAGCCGACTTGTTTATGAGTCGGCTTTTATTGTTTTGAGGCTGGTTGAAATTCATTAAGTAGTTGATAGTTAAATTAATATGCAAATTTACTTAGTATAGTCGCCATTTATGTTAAATGGATAGTGATTGGGTGGAATTTTCCCTCCAAAAGATCCAGATAAAGATAGCAAGAAACAAAAGTATTAAACTTGAAAAGATTAAAATAGAGCTATGAGCCATAACAAAAGCTGAGTTGGCTGATTTTATGATGAGATCTGCACTTTTTGCCGATAAATTTGGAAGAACTTGATAAGTTCCTCCTATAGAACTTTCAGCTATTTTTAGTTGATCAGCACTAAAAAAATGATAAAAATCTACATTTTTTGTGTAGAAAAAAGATGCCATTAAACCAAAAATTGTTACACCCAAACCGGTTCCTAATTCATAGGACATTCCTTCAATAGCACCAGCCGATGATGCTTGTTCAATAGGTGCTCCTGATAAAATTGCGGATGTAGCTGCTAAAAAGGCACATAGGATACTTAGCCCTAATAAGATCATACAAAAAGCTGAAAATAAGTATTCAGTTTCAAAATTAACAACTGATAAAAAATACATAGATACAGAACTTAGTATTAAGCTAAATACAGCAACTTTTTTAGCTCCAAACTTATTTAGAAGAGGTGTACTAATCACGCCACCCACACTGACTGCAATCATAAACGGTAAAATATATAGACCAGCTTCTAATGGACTAAATTGATACACATATTGTAGTTTTTGGGAAATAAGTAACTCAAATCCTACCAGTGCAATCATAGCAACAACTGAAATGGTGAAACCATATTTCACGGATTTCGATGTGAATAGCTTAAGATCAAATAGTGGTTGATCACTTTTAATCTGCCTTTTTACAAATAAAAAACCGAGTACAATCCCTATAAGCCCAAGAAGAATGAATTGAGGATCAAATTCTTTTAAGCCGGCTTTTAAACTGTAAATTACTAAAAGAATGGCTGTTATAAGTATTAGCGCATCTAATATATTTAATTTTTTTTCATGTATAAAATTTTGTTTAGGTAGATACTTTAAAATACATACAGTGACAACCAAGACAATAGGAACATTAATCAGAAACACTGATCCCCAATAGAAGTATTCTAATAGTAACCCACCGACTAGAGGTCCGAAAGCGGCACCAGCCCCTCCAGCCATAACCCACATTCCTAGAGCAAAATTTCGTTCTTTTTCATCCATGAATGTATGGCGTAGACAAGCTAAAGTTGCAGGCATAATCATTGATGCACCTAAGGCCAATATAGCTCTTGAGAAAATTAAAAAATTTGCTGTAGGTGAGAGTGCTGCTAGCACCGAGGCCATACCAAAGATGATACTGCCCATAAGCATGAGTTTTCGATAACCAACTTTATCGCCTAAGGCACCCATTACTAAAATAAGCCCAGCCATCAACAATGGATAAATATCAATAATCCATAATAGTTGTGATGTGCCTGCTTTTAATTCTTGGCTTAATGTAGGTACAGCGATATGAAGTACAGTTGCATCAATAGCCACAGGAAGATAAAGCCCAACGACAATGGCTAAAATGAACCATTTGGGATGTAAAAACATAAAAATAGTATAAAGTTGAACACGTGTTCAACTTTATACTATTTTTTGATTTTTTACGCAACTTGTATATGCTGATCATGTTGTGAATGACTGTGTTAGAAAATGAGCTACTTAAGTAAAACGGAAAGAAAAAAACAGATCTTAGATGTTGCTATGACAATCGCATTAGATGATGGTTTGAATACATTGACAGTACGTAATTTGGCTCAAAAAGCTTCTTTGTCTGTAGGGCTTATTCATCATCACTTTAAAACTATTCAAGAATTAAAGTGTGAAGTATTTATGCAGCTCATTTATAAAAATTTAGATATCAGTGAAATAGATGATAATTTAAGTTTAACTGAAAAAATACTTTTGGCTCTCGGTTTTACTGAATCGGAAGATGAATTACCTTACGTTCGATTGTGGAATGATGCTGAACAAAACAGCCAAACTAGTCCTGAATTTAATAAAGTTTTTTCAATAGCAATTGAAGAATGGCATAAGTCTATAAAAAAAATATTGGAATCGGCGCCGTTAAATAATCATCATGAAAATCTTGATGATATGGCTTGGCAATTTATAGGTCTAACTTTAGGATTAGAAGGGCTGGTAAAGTTTCATTCTCATTTATTTACCTATCAATATATGACTCAATTAGTAACTCATTTAATTGAAAATAAAATCCATCAGAGAGTTTAATTTTAGATATTCTAAAGACTTAAGTTTAGGCTGACTTTAACTCGATCAAGAACTATTAGTGTCCTGTATGTCTTTACATCAATAGATGTGGGCTATGATGATGATTCTATCAAAAAAGAGAAAAGTTAACTGTTTTCATTATCTCTAAACAAGCTTCAAACTTAGTGATAGAAGTACATACAATAAAGAAAATCATTATTACAAAAGTAGATGTATATTGGGAAGTACGTTCATCGAAGAGTGTTTAAAGAAAAATGCAAACAAGTGGGGTGGGTGATGCAAGTAATATTTGATTTCTTACGAAAAATTAGTGGTGGGAAACTCACTCAAAAACAGGTGAATGCAGCGAATCAGGTCATTGCGAATACGACAGGCTCTATGGTTGCCAACATGCTAGGTATTGCTGTAGATGAAATGTCGGTGAGTAACCAAGGTGTTGACCTAATCTGCGATTTTGAAGGTAAGCGACTTGCAGCTTATGATGATGATGGTGTGGGAGTCTGGACGATTGGTTTTGGTACAACCATTTACCCAAATGGCATCAAAGTCAAAAAAGGTGATACTTGCACACTTGACCAAGCCAAATTATATATGGCTCACGATTTAAAGAAATTTGAACAAGCTGTGAATGGTGCTGTAAATATTCCATTGAATCAAAATCAATTCGATGCACTTGTTTCACTGGCTTATAACATCGGTACAGGTGCATTTAATAAATCAACATTGGTTAAAAAGCTTAATGCAGGTGATATTCGTGGAGCAGCAGATCAGTTTGATGTATGGATAAATGCTGGTGGGAAGCGGATGCAAGGACTGGTGAATCGTCGAGCTAGAGAAAAGGCATTATTTCTATCTTGACCACAGTAGTTTTTCTGCGAATTTGGCTTTGGTATTGCATGAAAAATTGAATTTCAGTAGCTTTTTATTTCAGTTCTAATATTAATTTTTATAATTTATTAGAACTGAAATAATTTAATGATTAGAGACTATAATTTTTATCATTACTTAGTTTTAGAAATTGTGCCTCCATATCGTTAAATGCATCAGTAAAGCCAACCAACGGAATTTTATTTTCAATAAGTTGTTTTTTACTATTTTGGAAGCGTGTATAAGCGTAATTCCCATGTTTTAATTGTTTAATAAGTTCGGAGCCATTTCTAAACAATCCTTCACGCTCTTGGAGGATCTCTTTGTTATCTATATGAATAAATGCCGGATTATCTTTTAGATGCTTTTCGCCAATATTTACAACATATTGATTATTAACATTCAAAATAGAAATAGGCCCTTTACTCATAACACATGCTTTTATGTCCTCAAATACCTTATATTGACATTTTATTTTCCAGCTAGCGCGCCCTAGGAACTTATTTTCTAGAAGGTTAACTTCACCATTATTGTTTGATTTGGTATTAATTTTTAAGATTAAAGTAGATAGTTGATCTTCAGATGCATATGTATTGCTAATAAAGATGGGAGTTAGGAAGAATAAGGATACAAACCCTAATAGAATATTTTTACGCATAATAGAATCCCCAATATAAATATAAAGTAATTAAAAAATATCTATAATAATTAATTATCTTCTGACATCTATTGCTTAAACTATCATTTTTTGTAATTAAAGAGACTTGTTTCACGTATTGTGGATTACCTAAGCTTATTTTGCTTAAACCAATACGTAAAGTTATCTATTAATTTATTTATATCAAAATCAGAAAATTTATATTTTTTAAAATAGGTGGAATTTTTTCAAGCAATTTCTCACACATTGTAAAAACACGTTGTTGCATGCTCATTGCTACAAATTGATTATAATCAAGCATAATATCTATACACAATGCTTGGTCTTTTTTCGTATATCGAATCCGTTGTTTAAATTTTAATTCAGGATCACGACATATATAAAAAATGGCTAAATGCTTTATACCCTCGCCATATTCCTATCCTTCCATAAACTTATAAAAATCATTTGGTGCTATTATCATCGATGCATCACCAACTCCTATTTCTATGTTTGAGTCAGCAGTTAAAAGTAATCTAAACATTCTTATTTCACCATTTTATTACCAGAACGTATTGTTATACACAATGTTAAACATGTTATTTGTAAACATAGAGATGAGCTTCTTAAAATTATATCCAGTCCATGGTGATAAAAACCACCATAGACCAGACATTTTTATTGGTGAGAATATAGACACTTTAATTGGGTTCTAACATAAGCTGTTATTCCCAAGTAGAAATGTCCTACCTAATAACCAAATAGAAATGTCCTATATGGACATTTCCAAGTCAAGCACAGGATTCATATTTCGTTCTTTGATTGCTGTTTTCTGTGCACGTCTGCTTGGCATCTTTTGAGAGCGATTACGTTTGTTTTGCTGTTCCAATTCTTCATGTTGTTGCTGAATATGATTGAGAACAGCACCTAAACGTTTATTCTCAACGATCTCTCGCTGGTTGAGCTGACTTAATTTATCGAAGATGCTGTAATTGATCTTTCTACCTTGATGCATGATGGCTACAGTACCATCCGGGTATTCTAGAAACTCAAGATACTTACCGATTAGCTTCTGTATTCTCCAGGAGATATACGCATTTATCATAAGTAATGGTCAAGCTATTCGTGACTCTGCGGGGTTCACGCCAGGTAAAAATATCATCTAATTCCTCAGCTGTTTCAGTGACAGTCCGGTGTAGATCCTTGGGATTAAAAGCCATCTTGGCAAATTTACGATTAAACTGCTCGATAAAACAGGGCAACCACTTATTCGCATCTGCAATCGAACTGATACCTTCGAGGCGCATTTCCTTGATCAGACGGTCCTGAAGGGTTCTGTTGGCACGTTCTACACGACCTTTGGCCTGGGGTGAGTTAGCGAAGATGATATCGATATTGAGGGTACTGAGTACGCGTCCAAACTGCGTAATCTTGGTGTCTTTCTTGCTGCTTTGATTCACCCTAAAGACTGAATGTTTGTCTCTGTAAAACGCCAACGGTTTACCGTGCTGTTCGACATACAAGCGTGTCGAGATCATATAGTCAAAGGCTGATTCTGACTCACAGAAGCGTAAATGCTGCAATTTTCCTGTGGCATCATCAATAAATACCAGTAGACAGCATTTAGCAGCACGTCCTTCGAACCAGTCATGGTGTGAACCATCAATTTGGATCAGTTCACCCAGGCAATCCCGGTTATATCGAGGCTGATACGGGCGTTTTAGGCGCTTAGAGCGAGGAATCCATAAATCGGCTGCAATCATCCAGGAACGCAGGGTTTCCACTGAAAGATCGAATCCATGAACGCTGGTCAGCTTTTCATGGGCTAAAGTCGGTCCGAAACCATGGAATTGCTCAGCGACCATATTAAGGCACTTTAATCTGAGTGCTTCAGGAAGTTTGGAATTGCTGGTTTGGCCACGTGCAGCATGTGCTAATGCCGCTGAGCCTTGAGCTTTGTATTTTTGCAGTAAGCGTCTGATCTGACGTTCTGAAATATGAAGTAGCTGAGCAGCTTGGGATTGAGTTATGCGTTGATCGCAGATTTCCTGCAAGACCGACAATCGTTTAAGTTCTTTATCCGACATAGACACCAACATATCAAACCGTCCGCTAAGAAAATCGCAAAAGCATATATTCTAAAAGCGGACATTTTTACTTTGGAGAAACTGGACATTTCTATTTGGGGCTTACAATGTTAACTTCGTATAAGCGCCATTATGTTAAATAAGGCTGAGTATTGTTACTAGTGATTCCAAAAGATTTTCTCCATGCTTGAGGACTAGTACCATATTTTTCACGGAAATTTTTTCTAAAAGACACAGTATTATTAAATCCTGAAAGCTCAGTTATTTTTTCGATAGACAAGTTTGTGGTTTCTAAAAGTTCACAACTTAACCTGATTCTTTCAGTATTCAGCCAATTTACTAACGTCATTCCTGTCGCTTTCTTAAAATGTCGTGTGAACGTCCTACGTGTCATATTTACCCGTTCAGCTAAGTCTTCAATATTATGTTGTAGAGCTAAATTCTTTCTTAAAAAATCAAGTAAGAGATTAATTTGGGCATCTTGACTCGATTTTGCTACAGGTTGTTCAATAAACTGAGCTTGTCCACCTTCACGATGAGGTGGAATCACCATTACTCTAGATACTTTATTTGCAATTTGTGCATTATAAATTTCACGTACTAAATACAGACAGCAATCCAATGCTGCGCCCGTTCCAGCTGAGGTTACGACTCTTTGGTCTTCAACATAGAGGGCATCACGATCGAGATGAACTTGTGGAAATCTTTCACTAAAATCTTGTTCAGCCATCCAGTGTGTAGCTGCTTTTTTATGGTCGAGTAAACCTGCGTATGCTAATGCATAAGTCCCATAGCATAATCCTACTATCCTAATTCCAGTTTGATATGCCCAATTTAGCTCCTGAATAAGTAACTGTTCAGGCTTGCGATTAAAATCATCCCATCCAGGAATAATGATGAGATCGGACTCTTTCATAAGTTCGATTCCACCATCAGGAATAATCATGATGGATTGGTCTGTTTTCACAGGCTGACCATCTATAGAAAATATTTTAAGGTCAAATAAGAGCTTATCCTCAATTTTAATATTGAAGATAATGTGAGGAATCGAGAAGTGAAATGGATTTATATTGGGATAAATGAACAATCCAATGACCGGTATAGCCATTCAATCTACCTCTCTAAAATAGTGAATATAGCATTTTGTCCTAATAGTTTCGATGGTTGTCCTTAAGGACAGTGTTTCTATATTCTAATTCTTATCATAATTCTAATATCAGTAAATCATTCGGTATTTGATATGAAAAAAATTCTAAGTCGCTCTCTGATTGCTTTATCTATAGCAGCAGGTTCATTGAATGTATATGCAAATGAAAATATTCAACGAGACACATCTAAAGTGACGCATATACAAGAAATTCGTAATGCAACGATCAAAGTTACTTATGCAGACACCACTTTTTTAGTTGATCCAATGTTTGCTAAAAAGGGCTTTTATGAAGGCTTCCCGAATACATATCGTAGTTATTTACGTAACCCACTGGTAGATCTACCGATTCAACCAGAAACGATTCTCGAAGGCGTAGATGCGATTATTATTACGCATACTCACTTAGATCATTGGGATGATGCAGCGCAAGCCACTATTCCGAAGAATATGCCTGTTTTTGTACAAAACAAACAAGATCAAAAAACGATTCAATCACAGGGTTTTAAAGATGTCCGCATCTTAACTCAAACGACTTTCCAAGGCGTTAAGTTAACTAAAATTGGTGGTCAACACGGTACGGATAAAATGTATAGCAACCCCGAGCTAAAGGCTCTTTTAGGTGAAGCTATGGGGATGGTGTTTGAAGCGACAGGACATGAAACAATTTATGTTGCTGGAGATACAATTTGGCACCCTGAAGTTGATCAGGCGATCGAAAAATTTAATCCTAATGTCATTGTATTGAATACAGGAAAGGCACTGCTGCAAGGTTCTGATGATTCCATCATTATGGGCAAAGAAGATACGTATCGAGCTGTTCAAAAAGCACCTAATGCTAAAATTGTTGCCGTACATATGGATGCGATTAACCATATGTCTGTAACACGTGCTCAGCTTTTAGAATATATAAAAACAAAAGGCATTCAAGACAAAGTGTTAATTCCAATAGATGGTGAAACACTTTCTTTTTAATTACATGCATTCAAATTCACTTTTAGGACAGCATAGTATTCATTTTTCTAAAAAAGATGAGTGAATTCTATGTTATCCAATATATTGTAAGGTACAAACAATGAATACTGAAGCCATGAACAATAAAGCTTTAGCACAGAAATTCTACGATTATTTACAAAATGAAGACTATGAAAGTGCAGCACAATTATGCAATGAAGATTTCATCTTTTATTTACAACTAGATACTCCTATTCATGGTACAGATGGTTTTATTGTGTCTGAAAAAGCAAATTTTGATGCTTTTAATGGATTCAAATTTACTGTTGAGAAGATGTTCGCAGAAGATAATCATGTTGCCGTATTTATGGTTTTTGATGGATCTCATTCAGCAAAGCTTATGGGTATTGAACCAACAGGGAATCGTGTTCGATTTTCTCTAATGATGTTACTTAAAATCAAAGATGGAAAGATTCTTGAAAAAAGAGCTCATTTTGATAAGGCGGATATTTTAAGACAATTAACACCACTTCCAGCTGTTAGTTAATTTATGGCTAAAAACTCTTTTTTTTAATTCTGTTTTAAAAAAGTCAGAACAAATGAATATTAGTTAAATAAAGGAAATGACATGTCAAAATCAGCTTTATTAGTTATCGACTTACAAAATGAATATCTACCTACAGGTAAATTACCATTGGTAAGTATTGAACAGGCTGCTGCTAATGCAGTGAAAGTGATTGCTAAGGCCCGTCAAGAGGGTACTCAAGTGATTCATGTCCAACATATTGCTAATGCTGAATCTCCTATATTCGAACCCGGCTCAAACGGTATTGAATTTCAGGATACAGTTAAGCCACAAACAGATGAAACTGTGGTCATTAAAAATCACATCAACGCGTTCTTAAATACGAATCTCAAAGAAATTTTAGATACCAATGAAGTGACTGAGTTAGTCGTGATAGGTGCTATGAGCCATATGTGTGTTGACGCTGCTGTTCGTGCTGCTGCTGATTTTGGTTATAAAGTAAAAGTTATTTATGATGCTTGTGCAACGCTAGATCTAGAATTTAATGGCATCAAAGTACCTGCTGGCCATGTCCATGCAACATTAATGGCCGCTTTTGAGTTTGCTTATGCTCAAGTGATATCAACTGAAGATTATATTGGTTAAAGATTAAGATTTTCTAAAATTAACCTAATACACCTTATACGAAATGCCATTGTTTTGTCTTTTAAAATCAGTATATTGAAAGTTGCCGCCCTGAATCACAGAGTAACAGGGCGGCAACTTTGTGATTTTTCACGTTTCACGCTTACTATTTAATCAAAATTTCATGGTTATTATTAGTTTCTCTTAAATTTCAGAACCCAATTTTTTCTTAATAAAATACTTCCAATTTGCTTCAATCACTTTATCTGCCATTTACTCAACTTCTTTACTATTTGCAAGCTTATCAACATATTCAGAACTACTCGAAGCTTGCATAACAGAATATCGAAATGTGGCCAAAACAAAAAGCTCTCTAAGTCAGAGCTTTTTACTTTCGCAAAATTTAATCATAAACTTACGAAAAATTAATGTTTCAAAGTGCAGTCTACAAATTTTCGAAAATTTATTTTTAGATTTTTGTATACAGTTGAACTGCAAATGAGTACTTTTGAGTACAAACCTATACAACTCTTTATTTTATTAACTCTTTGAAAATACAACTGATTACAACCTTATGCTCTCCCTACCTATCCAACACAAACTAAGTGGATTCTACTTTTTCTACTACTCGATAGTAGGAAGCTTCATGCCATTTTGGAGTCTTTATCTAGAAGATCAAGGTTTTAATTATCAAGAAATAGGGCTTTTATCTTCTATAGCCATTGTGACACGTTTTTTTGCGCCATTTATTTGGGGTTGGATAGCGGATAAATCTGGCAAAAGAATGTTGTTGGTACGTATTGCGACTTGGGTTGAAGCTTGTATTTGGTTCATGATTTTTCTCATTCCAAATACATTTCAATCGGTTGCATTACTGATGCTTATTTTTAGCTTTTTTCAAAATGCTATTTTAGCGCAATTTGAAGGGGTGACTTTATTTTGGTTGGCTGAAAAACGTACCCAATTTTATGGAAAAGTCCGGAAATGGGGTTCTATCGGTTTTATTGTTGCTGTTTTTGGCATAGGGGCTTTACTTGAAATCGTGCCAATTTCGATGCTGCCTATTATGTTGCTATGTATTGCATTTTTGGCATTCATTTGGTCTTTTACGATTAAAGAACCGACTGCGGCACCTCATTCGCAGCAACAATTAGAACCATTGTTGCCGATCTTAAAACGACCTGTTGTTGCTGCATTTTTTGCAATTGAATTTGTTTTATTATTTTCTCACGCGCCATTTTATAGTTTCTATAGTAACTATTTACACCAAGTTGGCTTTAGCACCACTGAAATCGGTTTTTTGTGGTCGGTTGGGGTGGTTGCTGAAATTATCATGTTCGCTTTTGCACATGTTTTTTTAACCCGATTCTCTTGGTGTTATTTAGTGAGTCTTTGTTTGGTGTTGACTGGCATCAGATGGATGATTGTTGGACTATTGCCGAACTCATTTGTTGCCCAGTTTTTAGCACAAACCATTCATGCTTTTAGTTTTGGCTTATTTCATATGATTGCCATGCGTGTTGTGTTCCAAAATTTTTCAATAGGACAACAAGGGCGTGGGCAAGCGATGTATAGCACGATGTGGGGCTTAGGTGTCGCTTTGGGGAGTATCTTAGCAGGCAGATATTGGCAACTCATCTCTGGGGAGGTGATCTTTATTATTGCTGGGTTTGCAACTTTCATAGGCTTGTTGTTTGTTCGCTGGCTTCCAAAACATATCCAACAAGCCTAAAAAGCTGAATCACGTAATAAAATAGTGTGACTATTTTTTAGAGTTGAATTTGACTATAACGATTAAACCAAGGTTGTGCTTGTTCAAGTTGAGCTGCCAATTGCAGTAATACGTCTTCTCGGGCAAAAGGTGCAATAAATTGCGAACCCAAAGGTAGGTTGTCTGCATTCCAGTACAGTGGAACAGACATTGCTGGCAGACCAGTGATATTAGCCAATTGTGTAAAAGGAACCCATGTTAAATTTTCTTTTACAATTCGATCTACCAATTTCCCTTGGGCCAATAAATGTGCCTTGCCTAATTTTAATAGACTTTTCAAAATGGGTTTTTG
The DNA here is from genome assembly GCF_002135275.1 of Acinetobacter sp. ANC 4973. NCBI lineage: Bacteria > Pseudomonadati > Pseudomonadota > Gammaproteobacteria > Moraxellales > Moraxellaceae > Acinetobacter > Acinetobacter sp. ANC 4973. Next base: position 11,475 of record NZ_NEGM01000020.1, on the reverse strand, counting down.
CCAGTGAGGTAATTTGATTTCACCGTTTTTAGGTGCAACAGAAGCGGTTGCTGGCGTTAAATACAAATCATATTGATCAAAAAAATGATTCATTTTCGTCGCATACACGCCCCAATTGTTGAGATTGTGAATATATTCTAGAGCAGTCGTTTGTTTTCCGAATGCTGCAAGTGCCAATGAATCCAGCTCAAAATCACTATTCTTCGCCTGATGTTGTTGTTTGATTTTTTCAAGAACATAGGAAAATTGACTGAACCACGTGGTAATAAAATCTTTGGCTAACGCCATACCATCAATTGCAGGTGTATCTTCCACCACAGTATGTCCTAATGACTCTAATAATTTTGCTGTATGTTGAACTGCTGCAATTGCATCTTTGGAAATAGGCGTACCGATAGGTGAGTGGGTACTAAAAGCAATTTTTAATGGTTTAGATGGCTGTTGAATGATTTCTAAATAGCGACTTTGAGGAGGTTCAATTTTAAACAAGGAACTATGCTCTGCGCCGTGTGTTGCATCAAGCATGGCAGCGCTATCTCGAACTGTTTTGGTCAGTACATGTTGAACTGCGGCTCCATGCATTGCTTCACTCATTTGTGGGCCCCAAGGCGTACGGCCACGGCTCGGTTTTAATCCAAATAAACCACAGTACGATGCAGGAATACGAATAGAACCACCGCCATCTCCAGCGCCAGCAATAGGAACAATACCTCCCGCAACTGCGGAAGCCGATCCACCTGAAGATCCACCACTATTGTGTCTTAAATTCCAAGGGTTATGACACGTTCCCCAAGCATCTGGTTCAGTAATTCCTTTAATACCAAATTCTGGTGTATTGGTTCGACCAAAGGTCACAATCCCCGTATTTTCCCAGCGATTAACAATTTCAGAATTCTGTTCAGCAATATGATTAATTCGTTTTAAGCCTTTACAACCATATGAAGTGGGATAACCTGCATATTCTTGAAATAAGTCTTTCACTAAAAAGGGTACACCAGCAAAAGGTCCCGTTAATTGTTGTTTGGTTCTTTGCTCTGCATAGTCATGCATGGGAATAATAATGGCATTTAATTGGGGATTGGTATTTGCGGCACGTTGCAATGCCAAATTCAGTAATTCTGAAGCTGAAACTTCTTTGTTTGCCACCAATTCGGCCAATCCTAGCCCATCATATTTTAGATATTCAGAAAGTTGCATTACTAGCCCTTGTTTTTTTTAATATAAGTCTCTGTTGTTGTAAGCGATTTGATATGAAGAAGCAAGACAGATCGGATGAACCTTATAAGGCCTTTGATTGTAGATGGCTTCATCAGCATGGTTGATTTAATAATGGTACTGATTCAGCAGCGACTCGAATTCGTATAGCAATTGCTTGAATTTTTATATCTGGTTTTGATATTTTTTTGAATTTAATTTTGAGTTGAAAATAATAAATTCATGGACGTATTGCGCTAAAATTTCCTTTGCCCAGCACAGACTAAAATCGATTTAAAGGCATGACTGAAACATAAATATATTGTTGTAATATGGTTGATAAATACTGGGTTTTCATAAAAATATGCTAAGTTGTATTTAGAAATTTTATCATTGAACTTATGATGTATGAAAAAAACATATCTTACGATTTTTCTCATATTGTGCTCATCTGTAGTGATGGCAAATGAGAACAAAGCAGTTGTTGCAACAGAAGAAATGGATCGAGTTGAAGATTCGAATCCTATTCGTATTGTAACGCGTCCCGAAATTGTTGGTTTGTGGGGCATGCAAATAGCGAATAATAAGAAATGTATTGAATATTATAATTTTAAAAGTAATAACAATGTGGTGATCAAGAGTGGGCAAGAATGGTCATCGGGTATTTATGACTATCAATCATCACAAGAAGAACGTAGCGCGTTGCCAGCTTTGATATTACAAGTAAAATACGATAACAATGAAGTTGATTGTTCTGGTTATAACGAAGACCAAACAGGTGAAATTTCTCAATATTTCGTGCAGTGGAAAAATCCATCAACCATTAATTTTTGTAGTAGTGAAAAAGCAGATCAATGTTTTGCTACATTACGCCGTATTTTACCTTAGTTGCTATAAGCATATAAAAAACCGCTCTTAAAGAGCGGTTTTTTATAGCAAAGAAGGTAACGTTAAGATCCTTCTTTAACATGACCTTCTAATTTCTGAAGCAAATGTTTTTCTAGATAATGAATATCCATTGCTTGAGAACAGAAATTTTCATCTTCTAAAATCAGATCTTTATGCAAAGGAATGTTGGTCTTAATTCCAGTCAAGATCATTTCTTCTAATGCTTGTTTCATCCGCGCAATACATGTTTTGCGGTCTTTACCATGGGCAATGAGTTTAGCAATCATTGAGTCATAGTAAGGTGGAATACTATAGCCTTGATAGATATGCGAGTCTAAACGAATACCTGCACCGCCCGGTGTATAGAAGTGTTCAATTTTACCTGGTGATGGTAAGAAGGTCGTTGGATCTTCTGCATTGATACGGCATTCCATAGCATGACCATTACATTCAACATCTTCTTGTTGAATATTAAGACCAAGACCACCTGCAATTAGAAGCTGTTGCTCGATAATATCGATACCAGTGACCATTTCAGTGACTGGATGCTCAACTTGAACACGCGTATTCATTTCAATAAAGAAGAATTCATCATCTTCAAATAAGAATTCGAATGTGCCTGCACCACGGTATTGCATTAGTTTACATGCATTTACACAAGCTTCTAAAATATCAGCACGTGCTTGTTCAGGTAGGCCCGGTGCTGGTGCTTCTTCAAGTACTTTTTGATGACGACGTTGTAAAGAGCAGTCACGATCAAATAAGTGAATGGCATGACCATTACCATCCGCTAGAATCTGAACTTCTACATGGCGTGGTTTTTGTAGGAAGCGTTCCATGTAGACGGTGTCATCACCAAACCACATTTCCGCATCACGCTGTGCTGCTTGAACTGATTCAAGTAATGTATCAACACGTTCAACAATACGCATACCACGACCACCACCACCTGAAGCGGCTTTGACAATCAGCGGGAAGCCAATTTCTTTTGCTTCAGCCAATGCATTGTGGATTGTTACGGCATGCGCTGAACCCGGAACAGTTGGAACACCCGCTTTACGCATTGCTGTAATGGCAGAAACTTTGTTCCCCATTAAGCGAATGTGTTCAGGGCGAGGGCCAATGAAGATAAAGCCTGAGCTTTCTACAATTTCCGCAAATTCAGCATTTTCAGACAAGAACCCATAACCTGGATGGATTGCATCTGCACCAGTGATTTCAGCAGCAGTAATAATTGCTGGGATGTTTAAATAGCTTTCACTACTTGCACCCGGACCAATACATACTGCTTCATCAACAAAACGAAGGTGCATGAGGTCTTTATCGGCATCGGAATAAATACCAACGGTTTTAATTCCTAAAGTTTTGCAAGCTCGGGTAATGCGTAAAGCGATTTCACCCCGGTTTGCAATTAATACCTTTTGCAACATTATAAATCCCCGTGGTTTTACGCGCGATAGCGGAAAAGTGCTTGACCGAATTGAATCACTTCACCATTTTTCACTAAAATTTCTTCAACAACACCGCTTTGGGTTGCTTCAATTGGATTCATGATTTTCATGGCTTCAATGATGCCTAAAGTTTCACCCGCAGAAATGGTTTGACCCACTTTAACAAATGGTGCTTCACCTGGGCTTTGTGCAGAATAGAACACACCGACCATCGGTGAAGTTTCTACAGCGCCACGCGGCGTTTTAGCTACAGGAGCTGCAACAGCCGTAGGCATGGCTTGAACACCTGCCGCAACCACAGGATTACGACGAGTTAATGCGATGGATTGATCACCTTCTTTAACTTCTATCGCTTGTAAGTCAGATTCAATCATCAGGTCGATGAGTTTCTTGATTTTACGAATATCCATGAGACAGTATTCCTAATTATGATTGCGTAGTAGGTTGAATTTTTTCGATGGCATAATCGAGTGCAGCGGAATAACCTTTTGCACCTAAACCGCAAATTACGCCAACAGCTTTATCGGATAGATATGAATGATGTCTAAATGCTTCACGAGCATGAACATTAGACAAATGAACTTCAATAAATGGTATTGCTACACCAAGAAGGGCATCGCGTATTGCAACAGACGTATGTGTCAGTGCTGCTGGATTAATAATGATAAATTGCACGCCGTGTTGTCCGGCTTGATGAATTCGGTCAACAATTGCACCTTCCCAATTACTTTGGAAAGTGTCTAATGAAATAGATGATTTTTGAGCTTGTGTAATGAGTTGCTGATTTATGTCCTCAAGAGTGAGATGTCCATAAACTTCAGGTTCACGCTTACCTAATAAATTAAGATTCGGTCCGTGAATGACTAAAATGCTCGAACTCATTCAGCTTGCTCCATTTCTAAGTTGCAGTAATACTTTGCAAGATGTCTGCAAAGTTGCCTCATTATGGCACAAAATCCTACATTTTTTTTATAATTTCGTTAAAATGAAGTGGAGGATATGTGTCATATCAGCGCTATATATTGAGAACTTTGCAAGGAAATGGCAATGTTAAAAAATGACAATTTTTATGATTATTCTTTGTTTTTATATTCTAAACCGAATTGACCAAAACAGTTCATGTAAATTGTGTAACAGCTATTACTCAGTTATCAAAGGTTTGAATGTCTTGTCAGTCGGTAGCAATTGATCTTATTGCGTCATTTTCCATAGTTGATAGTTGTTGTGGTAAATACTTATATGCAATTTAAGACAAAGTCCTATTTTATTTTAATCAGCTTTTATTCAGTCATTATGCTATGGGCGACGTTTTCATGTCTAGTATAAGTCATGAGCATTGTGTCGTTCTGGTTGCTTAGGTTAAAGAGTAAAGATATAACCTTTATGGTAAATAATTTTTAATTTTTTAAAATAAAACATATGGTTATTGTAGTTTTTTAGGGTTTGATTCATGTGCGTTATACGCTGGATATTTAAGTTTTAAGGGGTAAGAAATACTGTCTTTATAGTGGGGAATTTAGTATTTTTTTCTAAAGAAATATCGACATATGCAAAAAGTGATTGTTGTACGATTAAATGCTAAATATGCGCTGTTTATATGAAAATGCAGGTTTATTTTATAATCAGCTTTGTATGCAAAATAAAAGTAAAAGGTCTAGATGAAAGGATTCTTTTGACGGAATATGGCTATCTTGACGAATAATGGATTGACCTTTTAGTTCATGAATAGCATGCACATGGTGATCGAAAACGATTGCATGAGATGATGTTCATTGGCAAAAGTTATGTTATCGCGATTATAAAGTTCATTATTGGGCAATTGTTCGCTGATTTTACGATCAATTCATTTAAAAACTTTTTTAATTCAGTCAAAAGAAACCGTCATATCTATTTCTCAGCTTTTGGCGTTGTTACTCAGGTAGGTAGAAGCGTCTTTATTATTGTGTGAGATAGATGGCTATTGCTTTGTACAGAAATGAATATTGCTTAAATTCAAGTATGATCTTTCTATTTTTGGCTTCTTGAATTTGTAACTTTTTCAAAAAAGGGGAGTTAAAGCACTAACAAAGTGCTTAGCTGATGATTCGAATAATCAAGAAGGTATAATTGAAGATCTTTAAAGTCGTATAGGCTTGAGTAGTTACAGTTAATCGCATCTCGAGAGTAGATGGGGTGTTTACTGAGAGAGAATCAATAGACTATAAAATGGGGTATGGCTTGCTAACTGAGCATCGCTAAACAATGCGGCAAAATAGTAGTCCAAACAACCTAATCGGCATCAACACTCAAAAGACGAATTTTATTCATACAATTTCATTATCTCAGTTTTTTTAAAATACAGGTTACAACGCCCCAAATAATTAATTGTTCTTCATCGCGTAAATAAATATCAGGGTAATCAGGGTTTTCTGCTTTTAACCACATCTTGGTTGGGGCACGCTGCTGTTTTTCTTTCATCAGCCGTTTTACGGTAAATTCATTATGAATTAATGCCAGAACAATATCGCCGTGTCCTGCGGTTAAGCTACGATCAATAAGAATTTGATCATCTAGGTCTATACCTGCATTTTTCATAGACAGTGAACTCACCCGCAATACAAATGTACTTAATGGGTTATGTACCAAATATTCATTTAAATCGATAAAGTCTTCTGTGTAATCTTGGTCTGTAAAGGAATAATCATCGGCAATAGCTGGATAAGGAATATTTAATGCTGTTTGATTTCGAATTGCTTGCAGCTCAATTTTCTGACTCAGATCATCTTCAGGTGTTGGCTTTAACCATGCTTTTATTTCTAAAACTTTGGACTCTGGCACACGCATAACCACTGTTTTTTCTTGGTAGTGAGTTTTGCGTCCTGCATTTTTGCGCTTACCGCCGTGTTGATGTTCTATTATGCCTGAATCTTCTACTTTCATTTTTAGTCTTGAATTTGTAACTTTTTCAAGACTAGCAAAAAACCATGCAAATAAAAAGATTGCCAACACATTTATAATCTAGGATAAAATGCAGCATTCAGCTCTATGTAGCAAGGTATAAGCAATGATCCAGAAATCTCCTTTAGAAGAACTCATCGCAGAACAAAAGTTATTGTGTGAGGAGTTTGATTCTGCCTATATTAAAGTGAGTGGTGATGATGTTGTTGCAGTTGCTGTAGAGACATTAAATCAAGAACCGATTGTTGGTATTCGTAAAAAGCCTGAAACAGAAGAAAATGTTGCTTGGTTTATTTATGGTGGGGAACTTGAAGCGGGCGAGGATTTTTTCCAAACCATGACTGTTCGAGAGTTACAGGACATTTTACCTGAAGTGCTACCGTACTTAGCTTTGGCAGAAGGTTTTCGTTTTATGATTGACCGTGAAGATTACGAAGATGTTTGGAAAGAAGATTAAGTCTAAAATTTTGGTCTAGATACTTTCCAGAGTGTACTGAGGTTAATTTTTTTAGATAGTTCTTTATTTTTAGCCACTAGATTAGTGGCTTTTCTTTTTTTAGAATAGGAGTTAGATCTCACGGTTTTTACTGAAACAACATGATTAAATGGCGAATTTATCCAGTCAGCGGTTACATTTCTATGTTGGTGTATAAATAGACAATTATTTGTACTATGTTAATATAAGATGGAAATATAAATTGTGTAACGGGAGTTGTTCTATGACAGCTTATTACAGCCTTATGAAGGCAAGCAAATATGAGGATGATATGATTCCTAAACTTGCTATACATGCCTTTCGTCATGCTTTTAATAAAGCATGTTCGGTTGCGACCGTCGTTTACGCAAAAGAGCAGCAACTGGTACAACGTGAAGTGAATGGGGTTGAGACTGTTCTTCAAGACTTATCTCAATGCTATGTCACGCTTGATCATCTTCCTAAAGTATTAAAACGTAAGAAAAAACAAGAGGCTGCTGTATAATTTAATGCCTCAACCAAGAATAAGAATGTTTGCTGGTCCTAATGGGTCTGGAAAAAGCACAGTCAAAGAATATTTATTGCCCCATCATATTGGGGCTTATTTAAATGCTGATGAATTAGAACAAATGTTGAATACGACTCATCAATTAAATTTGATGGTTTATCATTCTGCGTTAAAAGCACAAGATTTGATGGATTTTTTAAAGCAAAAAAAGCGTCCTCAAATTGGCAATTTCATTCCTTTACTGAAACTCGATCCTATTTTATTGGATGACTACAACATTCAATTCGCTAGCTCAGAAATAGATTCTTATCTCTGTGCGCGTATCATTGATTATATTCGCTTAGAATTTTTACGCTTAAAGATTAGTTTTACTTTTGAAACAGTGATGTCACATATTTCTAAAGTAGAGTTTCTACAAGAGGCGCAGCGCCAAGGCTTTAAAACTTATTTGTATTATGTATCGACTGTCGATCCGCTGATTAATATTGCTCGAGTTCAGTATCGAGTGAGTGTGGGCGGTCATCCTGTACCTGAAAAGAAGATTGTAGAACGCTATTACCGTAGTATGGATTTATTAATGCAAGCAGTAGATGCCAGTGATCGAGCGTATTTATTTGATAATTCTTCAAATGGCGAAAAAGCTGCATTTATTGCCGAGATTCAATCAGCAGAAACCTTGAAAATGAATCCTGATGTTCTACATTTACCGTGGTGGTTTGCAGAAAAAGTACTTAAAGATTTCACAGCAGAATAAAGGATTTTTAAAAATCATCTTTAAAAGCAAACAACATTGTGTATATTATAAAATGTAGTTCATAAAATTAAATAATAACTACGAAATCAATAACTAAGGTTTAAATAAAATGACAAACATTCAGTTTTCTGAAAAGATAGAAATTATTGATGATCTTGATGTAAAAGAGGTTGAGCAAGAGCAACAAGACAAAAATAACAATACAGAAATTACTTCAGGATTAGATATATTTGATTTAGCAGAATTAGGCAGTGATTTAATTGATGTATTAGGCGACTTAGTCAGTGGCATCAGTCTGGATCTCTAAAAGGTCTTCCATAGATTAAACAAAATTTAACCATACTTTATATTGTATATGCCGCGTACATATTAAAATAATTTAAGTATAAAACAGTTGGCTAATATAGCTCCTTTCCAACGAGTAAACTCAACCAAACTCCCACAAGATGTCAATAAAATAAACTTCTCAATCTATGATCCATAAAGTTACGGCACTTGATATATTTTAAAATACATTATATAAAAGTATATTGTTTTGGAGCGCTCTATCATGCACGACTTCCTACTCGCATTTCTAGGTGGAACACTTTTAGGTCTCTCTGTCGTGGGCTATTTATATGTAAATGGTCGTATAGCAGGGGTCAGTGGTTTAATTGCTCAAGTCTTAAATTTGCAAACGATATTTAAGACGCCTGCACTGTGGTTTTTATTGGGCTTATTTGTAGTGCCATTTTTTTATGGCATGGTACAAACGCCAAATATTGAACTTAATGCAAGCCCACTAATGATGATTGTTGCAGGATTATTGGTCGGTTTTGGTACGCGTATGGGTTCTGGATGTACCAGCGGACATGGTATTTGTGGAATAAGTCGACTTTCTAAGCGTTCAATGATTGCAACCCTGACTTTTATGTTTGCTGGATTTGTTACTGTTTATCTCATTCGTCATATCATTGGAGCGTTCTAAAATGAAAAATATATTGGCTTTTGTATTTGGTGGATTATTTTCAATTGGTTTAATTCTTTCAGGTATGTCTAATCCAGAAAAAGTATTAAATTTCCTTGATATATTCGGTCAGTGGGATCCAAGTCTTGCATTTGTGATGCTAGGGGCGATTGCTGTCGCATTTATTCCATTTCAAAAAGTAGTACGTCATCGTGCGCCAAAAACATTATATGGTGATGCGATTGATTTACCTAAAAACAATACAATTGATTCTAAACTGCTGATTGGGAGTTCGATTTTTGGAATCGGTTGGGGGATTGCGGGGATTTGCCCAGCACCGAGTTTAACTTTAATTGGCCTAGGCTACTATCAGGCAATTTACTTTATTATCGCGATGTTCGCAGGTTTATTGATTCATCATAAATGGGCAGGAAGAAATTCATGACACAACATCCACAGGTACAACATTTTTTTGATGAGCAGACCAATACCTTTAGTTATGTTGTAGCTGACCCTATCAGCGGAAAATGCGCCATTATCGATAGTGTTTTAGATTATGATGCTGCATCTGCAACAACGAAAACCACAAATGCTGATTTAATTGTGAATTATATTCAAGAAAATAGCCTAAGCGTAGAATGGATTTTAGAAACGCATGTCCATGCTGATCATTTAACTGCATCACAATATTTAAAAGAGCGTTTAGGCGGTCAAATTGCGATGAGTAAAAAAATTGCCATTGTACAAGAGACGTTTAGTTCAATTTATAATTTAGATATCAAGCACTTTAACGCCCAGCAAGCATTTGATTATTTATTTGAGGATCATGAACAGTTCAAAATTGGTGAATTAATTGCATATAACATACCAACGCCTGGGCATACGCCTGCATGTTTAAGTTATGTGATAGATGATGCTGTATTTGTCGGTGATACCTTATTTATGCCAGATTATGGAACAGCACGGTGCGATTTTCCGAAGGGTAGTGCTTCAGTTTTATTTGATTCGGTAAAAATGCTTTATCAGTTAGCTGATAATATTCGTGTTTTCCTTTGCCATGATTATTTACCTGAAGGTCGACATCAATATCGCTGTGAAAGTCGTATTCAAGCGCAGAAGAGCACAAATATTCATATCAATGATCAAACAACAAAGGCTGAATTTGTAGCAATGCGTAATCGCCGTGATGCCACACTTGCAATGCCTAAGCTGATTTTACCTGCGATTCAGATTAATATGAACGGAGGGAAATTCCCTGAACCAGAAGGCAATGGAATTCGTTATTTAAAACTACCATTCAATTATTTTAAATAACCAATATTTCTGGTTTTTTTGAAATGAGATGCTGTTCATTTGACTTGTTAAATTACGGTGCTGATTAAATAAACCAACTATTTTTTTATAAACATTTTGAATCGTATTTTAAACATGCTATAAAATAGCCTAAGCAAAATAATATTTTTAAAAAATGGCAATTGATTAAATTCCTATTATCATCAAATATAAATCAATCTTAAATTGTTAAAAGAAATTTATGCTTCTAAATTATCAAATTCATTCCAATGAAACAGCAACCGAAAAAACACCTATTGTATTTATTCATGGTATTTTTGGGAGTTTAAGTAATTTAGCAATGCTTGCGCGCGAATTTTATAACTCTCATTCTGTCATTCAAATAGATGTCCGTAATCATGGGCTTTCAGCGCATTCAGATGAAATGAATTATGCTGTAATGGCACAAGATATTTTGGATACGCTTGATTCCATCAATATTCAAACATTTTCTGTCATTGGTCATTCAATGGGTGGAAAAATTGCAATGCAATTGGTTCATCAAGCAGGTGAAAGAATTAAGCAATTGGTTATCTTGGATATAGCACCATTTGCATACACTCAAAACCACCATGATCAAATTTTTAAAGCATTATTTTCAGTACAAAATGCAAAAGTTGAAAGTCGTCTACAAGCAAGCCAAATCATGCGTGAATATTTACATGAAGAAATGGTTATTCAATTTTTAATGAAATCTTTTGCTCAAGGTCGGTGGCTTTTTAATGTCGATGCCTTATTTAAGCATTATTCTGATATTTTACATTGGGATGCTATTCAACCATGCGACAAAGAAACACTCTTTATTCGAGGGGGAGAGTCTGCATATATTAGTACAACTGAACATTTCGCAGCAATTGAACAACAATTTCCAAAAGCTAAAATTCAAGTTGTAGCAGATGCAGGGCACTGGTTACATGCAGAAAAGACCCAACAAGTACTTGATCAAATCAAAAAATATTTAAACTAAATTTTAAGTGGCAGCTTTATTTA